>CANOLZ010000099.1 GCA_947567075.1 uncultured bacterium | reverse complement strand
GCTTCCATGGGCGCCCATATTACAGCAACCGACGACGGAATGATTATTGAAGGAGGGTATCCACTAACTGGAACCCTTATTGACAGTCAAAAAGATCATCGCATTGCTATGAGCTTTGCCGTCGCCGCCCTTGCCTCCAAAGGAACAACAAAGATTCCTGATAGTGGATGTGTGTCCATCTCTTATCCTGGATTTTATGAAGATTTAGGAAAGCTCATTGAATCTCCTTCTAATCCTTTTTAATTTCTCCATATAACAAAATAAAAAAGCGTGTTTAAAAATTTATCCCCCTATTGGGGACAAAAATTTTTCTAACACGCTTTTTGTTATTAACTTACTCTTTGACCTGCTTTTACAAAAGAAATTAACCTTTCCAAAAGAGGGGTGACCCCTCTGTCCATAAGCTCAGCTTTTACTTTCGCCGCCTTCTCATAGTCCCTCTCTAGCACTGCTACAGACATTTTTAAAAAATCAACGTGATCTTTTCTGTAGGCATTTTTACAAGAAGCCTCTGCCCGTTCAATATATTCCTTAGCATTTTCCATATCAAACTGTTCTAAATAATAATAAGCAAAAACAGTGGAAATCCTACATTCCAGAGACGGTTCCCCTATATATTTCATAAGAAGCTCCTTCCTCTCGTCTATGATTCGGATAGCATCGGTTATATCTCCTCCATAAAAGGAATATTGAGCTTTATTACAATAATAAATAGCCTGATTAACTTCAATGAGTTCCTTCGGATCAATGGTGTCTAAAATTTTATCTGCCATATGGAGAATATCTTCCGCTGCATACCCTGCAGATAAATTCAGCCAAATAAGGGGACGGATTCTTCTAGAATAAATTTTACTAAGAAGCCTTTCTGTTTTACGAATATAGATCATTGGCTTTTTTTCTCTGTATAAGAGATCTTCAATGTTTTGCAGCTTTCCTTGAAGCCGTATTAAATGAATTCCCCAAATTCCTACACTAAATAAAACAGCAAAGCTATAGATCCCAATTAAGGTGTTTGTACTCAGCAAAAGAAGCTTTCCCAGGCCAACAAGCAGAAAGCTGGCTGGAACTGAAATGAATAATGCCAGTCCAAAACTACGCGTTAAATCTATTTTCATAGAAACCCTCCATTCTTGTACAACCAGGCCTTTCTTACTACCTGACTTAAAGCTCACCTTTTCTAGCAGCGTCAAATTGTGTATAAATATCAATTCTTGCCTGATCTCCCTCACTCATGGCAAGAAACTCAGCTCCATAAAAAAACTGGTCTCCCTCTTCCTTCACTCTTACTATGCGGATTATGACTTGGAGCACTTCCTTTGTCCAAAGAACTACTTCCGTATCCCATATGGATTTATTTTCTAATCGATTTGAGCAGGTGAAACCTAATCCCAGCTTTGAAAGATCAACTATTTTTATAGAGACAATGTCCGCTGAGTCAGACGTCTGTCCATCTAGACGGCGAAGCTTTATATTTCCATCTAATTCTAATCTTTTGCTCCTTCTTCTTTCTTCTGACATATTCAAGGCTCCTTCTTCATAGTCTCCATGAAATGATAATGATTCTGTCTATTATTTTTATATTATACTTGATTTTTACCAATATAACAAGCTATTCCTTCCAATTTTTTATATTAATTTCTATCACTTGTATATTCCTCTTCAATGGGTCTCCATGCTTTTCCAAAATTTATATCTTTAAATAAGGTGGCAAGACCTGTTATTTGTTTTAATCTCAAAATTTCGTCCCTATCCATTCCTAGATGTTTGGAAATCCAATTGTCAGAACGGCCTAATTCATGAAGTTCCTTGACAATATTACTCATTAAATCTACAGAATGGCTTCCTCTTGCCCTATTATGACGAATTGTGCTTGCCATCCTCTGATCTAGAGATTTATTAATAACAGAAACAGGCAGCATTCCTCCCTCTCTCTCATATATATCTGCATGTTCAATCATGACTCGATAGCGGTGAAATCCATCTACAATAATATAAATATCTTTTGATTTTGCATAATAGCATACAATAGGCATTGTATAACCATCCGATTTAATACTTTCATAAAGAAGCTTCATTTCAGGAGGAGCCACTGCATTTGGATTATATGTATTAGGTACAATCTTTTCAATAGGAACTGCAATAATATTATAAACAGGGCTTCTATACTCCATAGTCTATCTCCTCCAGACTTTTATATTTATTCCGGATCATATCAATACGGTTCTGTTGTTGTCTTGTCATTCCAAAGCCCATAAAACGACATATATGATCATTTTTTAATATGCAGTAGCACATACGTTTCCAGCTGGGAAGATCTTTCGTTGATTTAATATCGTCGGTATCATCAGGAATCTGTCCATGAAACACAATACGGGACTTTTTATTTAGTGTATAGTTTGAAACCCCATTCCTCTTAATATGATATCCCTTTTCTTCCAGCTCCTGTATTGTTTCCTCATCTAAACCTCCTCCTGTTTCATGCCAAAATTGAATAGATGTATTAAATTTCTTTACATAATTATTTCTCAGCCTGACAGGAAGGGTATCTAAAAGAAATTTTGTATACGACTTCCATGTATGTCCTTCTGGGAGTGAAACATTTCGGTATCCCATTGCCTTCGTCCTCCCATAAATCGATGCAAAGTTCGCTCCATTTACTCTTCCTACTAGTTTCACCCATATCTCTGGATCAATCACCCTATAGAGATTAAGAGAATCTTTGGAATAATCGTTAAAAGGGGAGGCTACCCTCATTTGCGTCGTTTTTAAACCTGCCATATAATAGAGATCATACAAACGGTTATAATCATATCCAAACTTATAATTGGCATGCCATACGTCATTGGAAGACCAATCATATAGCGGAGAAGCACACCAGACATTTTTAAATTGTTTGCTAATCCAGCACTCCCCCTGATAACCATACTTCTTATTTAAAAATCCACTATACCTTTGTAAAGACTCGTCTGCCCTCAGACCTAACAGACAGACTGTCTTTTTATTTCCATGAGATAAACGATACCAACGTCCAAACTGCTTTGCCAGATCTTCTTGATGCATCCTATAGCGATAAGTAAACATTGGATTGTTTTCTAAATGAATCACATACTTTTTCTTTGGCATTGGGCGAACCCAACTTTCCTTTTTTTTGTCATCCCAAGGATACCAATACATTTGGTAACTGCTCAAGGCTGTCCTCGTGGCCATTGGAAGGCATATCCAGTATGGTTCCACATCCTCTTTAATTCTTTCAAATGTCCGTTCAATATATTCTGTTGTCACTGTATATTGAGCCTCAAAATCTTGATGAAATACCCCAATTTTTTTCATTGGATAATACTTTTTATTATAATCAAGTACAAAATTAAGAAGTAATCCGCTATCCTTTCCCCCTGAAAAGGAAACATATATATTGTCAAACTCTTCAAATATGAACTTCAATCGTCCGAGTAAAGCTTCATATACATTTTCCTCCAAAAATTCCCGTTTCATATTGAGTCCTCCCAAGTCCATTTCCTTTTTATCTCCATGCCTTCGACAATTTCCTATTTCATAAAAGGTTTACTCTAAAAATCCTTTCTTTTCATTTTTTCATATTTACTTTCACATAGTGTAATATGGCGCTCAACAAAGTTCGACAAAATATGACAGCTAAAAGTCAAAAAATTAGGGCTTTCAAAGCCATTCTCTCTCCGTTATATCTATGGAAATAAGATGGAAAGTTCTCTGTTTACGAATAAAATCTTCGCTTTTTATGCATAAAAATCCGTCCCTTTTCCATAATAAATATTATTTTATCACATGAACTGCAAAGTTTCTATGAAAAATAAAAAGATACTTGATCGCAAGTATCTTTTTATTTTAAGTTTTTCACATGCAGGAAAAGAGACTTGAACTCTCATGGTATTGCTACCACACGGACCTGAACCGTGCGCGTCTGCCAATTCCGCCATTCCTGCTTACTTTGTATGTTTTGATTACGAATGATATTCTAACTTATTTTTTCTTCTATGTCAACTAGATTATGGATTTTTTCCTATCAGATATTTGTGCTAAAAGGATTCCAGCCATCATTAAAGCACAACCTACTCCCTCTTTCCAGCTTAATACTTGTCCTAAAATAAGAAATCCAGCCAAAAGGGATACCGGAGATTCTAAACTGAGTATCATGGAAGCCACAGTTGGATCCACATCCTTTTGTCCTATAATCTGTAATGTATAAGCAACTCCACAGGAAAAAACTCCCGCATATAAAATAGGAATTTTCGCTAAAAATATATTATCTATATTTATGTTTTCAAAAACTATCATGAAAAAACTTGATAAGAACCCACATACAAAAAATTGAATGCAAGCCATCAACACCCCATCTACTTTTGGTGAAAAGTAATCAATAACAAGTATGTGAATGGAAAAAAGAAAGGCACTAAGTAAAACAAGGAGTTCTCCCTCTCCTACAGTTAACCTCTCTTTCATACATAGGAGATATAAGCCGCTTACAGCCAAAAGAACGCTAATCCATATGTGAACTCCTACCTTCCTGTTCATAAAAATACCAAGGATAGGCACGATCAATATATACATGGCTGTAATAAATCCTGCTTTTCCAACGGTTGTGTACTGCAACCCTACTTGCTGCAGACTGCTGGCGCAAAATAAAATTCCACCACATAGGCATCCTCCCAATAGAAAATTTTTTCTATCTTTCTTTTCTTTCTTTTTCTTATTCTTAGTAACCTTTAAAAAGAGAATACAAGGCACAAGGACGATTCCCCCAATGATTGAGCGAAGAGCATTGAATGTAAAAGGGCCTACATATCCGTTGCCTACACTTTGAGCTGCAAAAGCAAATCCCCAAATAGCAGCTGTGAGAAAAAGAAGAAAACTGCTTTTCCAAATTTTTAAGTTCTTCATTTCCATCCCTCATATTCTTTGCCCATTTCCTTTTATTCCCCTCTGGAATAGGGAATAAAGACTTTTCAAAGCCTGCTGCTTTAAAAAGTCTTTTTCTCTAAGCTGTCTAGGGGACTTGAACCCCCGACCTCCGCCTTACCAAGGCGACGCTCTACCGACTGAGCCAAGACAGCGCATATATTTCTCTGTTCACTGTCTGCTAGTTTATCACATTTTTTCTCTATTTGTCAATGCATTTTTCTTGTCTTATTTAAAAGCAACTATTGACACAGTATGGAAAAAGTGGATGAACCATTTTTACTTGTCTCATCCACTTCTATAAAGTGCTTTTTTTAATTTTGATTTCAGTCTTTGTAATGCATTATCCGTTGATCTTTGATCCCTTCCCAGCACTCTTGCAATTTGAGAATAGCTCATACCTGTAATATACAAATCCAGTACTTGTTTTTCAAAAATACTTAGCTCTTTTTCTATAAGCTCCTCTAAAATCTTTACATTTTCTTTATCAATGAGAGCATTTTCCGGATTGTTCTCTGAAAGAGCAGGAAGGACATTTACCAAAGCCAGCTCCTCCCCCTCTCCTTTTTCTTCCTTCCAATTTCCATAAAGAGATACATAATAGTTTAACGGAGCATGTTTTTTTCGGTTTGACGCTTGAACAGCTGTATACATTTGCCTGGATATGCATAGATCTGCAAATGTGAAAAAGCTGGCATCCCGTCCGCTGTCATAGTCTCTGATAGCCTTAAAAAGTCCGATCATTCCTTCTTGGATTAAATCTTCTGCATCTGCCCCTAAAATATGCATGGATCTTCCTTTATTTTTTACTAAGTCTTTATACTTTTCCATAATAAAGTCAATAATATGTTCTTCACCATCCCGCAATCTTACGATTAACTCTTCGTCTGGTATATTTTCATAATCTTTTTTCATTCCATTCTCTGCCTTACAATTTCAAAAGCAAGTACCCCTGCTGCTACAGATGCATTTAATGAATCAATGTTTCCCTTTGTAGGTATTGCCGCAATATAATCGCATCTTTCTTTTACTAACCGGCTTACCCCTCCTCCTTCACTGCCAATGACAAGTCCTATAGGGCCTTTTAAATTCAGGGAGTACATGATTTCTCCATCCATATCTCCACATACAAACCACATCCCCTGTTTTTTCAGTTCCTCTATTGTGTTCCCTAAGTTTGTCACTTTTGCTACTGGAGTGTAATTCAACGCTCCTGCCGATATGCGGGCTACCGCTCCTGTCAGCCCTACTGCCCTGTTTTTTGGAATAATTACGCCATGGGCTCCTGACAAATTGCAAGTGCGGATAACCGCTCCTAAATTGTGAGGATCTTCTATCTTATCTAAAAGAATAAGAAAAGGATCTTCCCCTTTTTTTCTGGCATCTTCCAACATATCTTCCACTTTTGCGTACTCATAAGCAGAAGTATACGCAATGACACCTTGATGGCGTTCTGTCTCACTCATTTGATCCAGACGTTCCTTTGATACAAACTTTATTATTGTCTGTTGTTTTCTTGCTTCCCTTTTAATAGTTTGCAAAGGTCCGTCTTGACATTTGTCCAGCAAATATACTTTATCCACTGTTTTTCCCGATCGAAATGCCTCTATCACTGCATTCCTGCCTTCAATTACAAATTCTTTATATTCCATTTTCAACCAATGCCTTTCTCCTTTGTCTTCCATCCTTGGAATAGATATACATGTCTCACTTTCCACTCTTCTTTACTGGAGATATTTTTAGCCGCTCCATCCCTTCCTTTATAAGAAAAATAGCTCTCTCCAGCTTATTATCCAAGTATAGTTTCCCAATTAGCGCTTCAAAACCTGTTGCCTTATGATAATCTATAAGTGTAGCATTTTTTGCACTTCTATAAACTTTTGCATTTTTTCCTCTTTTGTATACTGCCTGCTCTTCTTCCTTCAAATCATCCCAAAGTATTTCTGCCATATCCGCCTGTGTCTTTGCCTTCACCAGCTTTGACACAGAATCGTGTAAATGGTTCACTGACTGGTTTGCACTCTCTACAATAATTGTTTTAATAATTAAGTCAAAGACACTGTCTCCAATGAAAGCTAATGTTAAAGGTGAATAGCCTTTTATATCTCCTTCCTTCATTTGAAACTTATTTACAATATAACTGGCTAGTCTATTCTCTTCCATTTTACTCCTTCTCGGGTATCTTCTAATATGATTCCTTTTTTACTTAACTCTTCCCTGATTTCATCTGCCCGTTGAAAATTCTTTTCCTTTCTTGCCCTTTGTCTCTCTTTTATTAACTCTTCAATATCTTGATCTAAAAGTTCCTTTTCTTTCTTCGTAATGATGCCTAAGATCTCTGTTAATTCTACAATTTCCTTTATTAACTTATCTATACATTGCCTGGAATTTTCTTTTGAAATGTGAATATTTACAAACTTTACCAATTCAAAAATAGCAGACACAGCATCTGCTGTATTAAAATCGTCATCCATAGCTTCCTCAAACTTAAGCCGATATCTTTTTACCTCATCCATGAGCT
>CANOLZ010000098.1 GCA_947567075.1 uncultured bacterium | reverse complement strand
AGTAAGGATCGTAATTCCTGTTTTTTCTCCTTCTTCCATTATATATTTTATTATTTCTTCCTTATCTGCCACTGGTTTTGTATTTGCCATACACACTACAGTTGTATATCCTCCTGCCGCAGCTGCCAGAGCTCCTGTTTTTATTTCTTCCTTATAGGGAAACCCAGGCTCTCTAAAGTGAACATGGACGTCAATAAATCCTGGAGCAACAATGCATCCTGATGCATCCAGCCTGTCTGTTCCTTTTATCCAGGAAATATTCCTTCCAATATGTTTAATCTTTCCATTTTCTATAAGAATGTCTGCTTTTTCCTCCCTGCCTGAGAAAGGATCCATAAGTGTTCCTCCTTCAATTAATAATGGCATCGTCTTCCTCCCTTTCTGACAAAACCTTTTTCTTTTACCTTTTTCTCCACTAGATGAACACATTTTATAACAGACTGTATAAGAAAGCAATGGGACTGGAGCAAATCTTTGCTACAATCCCATTCCGTTTACTATTCAATCAAAGACAACTGGTTCTTCTCTTTTTTCTAATTTCACTACAATATACGGATAAGAGGCAGCCACTTTCTTTTCTTCTGATTTATCTGGTCCAATTAAATTCGTATCAATATAAATAGCATTTTGAGTCAGATATAAATCATTCACTTGAATGCTATAGCCTCCTGTAATCTGTTCTCCATACCCCACACATATGTACAGATAACTTTCATCCATAAAGGTCATTTTGAAAGTTTCCCCTTTCTTTTTCTCAATCTCGGCCATTAGCTGTTCTGGTATATCTTCCTCCTTTACCACTGTAAAGTCTAAATCTTTTAGCTTTTCTGACTGAATACTGGCAGTACTGCACCCGTTGAACAAAAATATTCCTAAAAGAATGAAAAAAATCAATTGTTTTATTCTTATCACCTTCTCCTTGTTTTTATCAATTTATTTCCTTTCATTCTAAAATATTCCTTTGTCCCTATATTTCAGTTGTTTTTTCCCAAAACCTTCGCTATAATAAAAAAGATCAATACGACAAAGATAGGTGGACTCAACATGATACGTTTTATAATCATCTGCATCATTCTGTTTGGTTTTTTAATATTAAGCATTCCTGTTTTAATAGTCGAATGGATTATAGGAAAATGTAATCCCCGTTTAAAGGACACAAGTTCTTTAGCTATTGTAAACTGTGCATTCCGTCTCATTCTCCTTGTAAGTGGGGTAAAACTTACAGTACTTGGAGAGGAAAATGTTCCTAAAGACTGCCCTGTCCTTTATATTGCCAACCATAGAAGTTATTTTGACATACTTCTTACCTACACGAGAGTCCCCCGGCCTACTGGCTATATCGCCAAGGTGGAAATGCTCCGTTATCCCCTTTTATCCCACTGGATGAAATATCTTCACTGTCAGTTTCTGGACAGGAAAGATTTAAAAAAAGGAATGCAGACAATTTTAGCAAGCATTGAACTTATAAAAAATGGAATATCTATTTGTATTTTTCCAGAGGGCACCCGCAATGAAAGTGACAGCGAAATGCTCCCTTTTCATGAAGGCAGCTTTAAGATTGCACAGAAAACCAACTGTCCCATTATTCCAATGGCTATTACAAACTCTGGAGAAATTTTTGAAAATCACCTTCCCTTTATAAAGCCTTGCCCTGTCATACTGGAATACGGCTCCCCTATTTACCCAGATCAGCTTTCCAAAGAGAATAAAAAATTTATGGGGGCTTATTGTCAAAATATTATGAAAGAAATGCTGGAAAAACACAAAAATACTATCAAAATTTCTGATTAAGTCTATCTACTTTGTCAGTACTTCCATTATTTTTATAAAATTCATACTGTGAGATGCTTTTACCAAAATGGTATCTCCTTTTTTTAAAATATCTTCTGCCTTTTCCAAAAATAAACCGAGCTCTTTAAAATAAAAAGCCTTGGTCTTCTTTCCCCCTTCTTTTACCCCATTGTATATATGCTTTGCTTCTTCTCCTATGGAAATAATAAGGTCTACTTCTTTTAGAGCGCCATATATACCTAATTCCTTATGGAATTGGTCTGATTTTTCTCCTAAGTCTTTCATATCCCCCAATATAGCTACTTTCCTTCCTTTAGCTAAAAGGAGCAAATCAATGGCCGCCTTCATGGAAACAGGATTGGCATTGTAACAATCATCTATTATCGTATATTTCTCCCCTTCTATAAGGTGGCTTCTGCCCTCCATTCCAGGGACTGACTCAATTCCTTCTTTTATTTCTTTTAATGTAAGTCCAAAATATTGCCCAACTCCTGCTGCTGCCAAGGCATTATATACCATATGGCGTCCTGCAAGAGGGATTTTTACATCTATTTGGTCACCATCTATACAAATGGTGCAGGTTGTTCCCTTTAACCCCAGATCTTCAATAGAATCTGCCCAAATATCATTTTCTCTGCCCAATCCATAAAAGGTTGGCCTTACCCCTTTTATATCCGTTAAAAATGCTAACTTATTATCATCCCCGTTTAAGAAAACAGCTCCCTTTGGATTCCAAAAATCAAATATTTCTGATTTAGCAGACAAAATTCCATCTTGGGATTTTAAATCCGCAAGATGACTATAGCCAATGTTGGTCAAAACACAAATATCTGGTTTTGCAATTTTGCTTAAACGATGCATTTCCCCAAAATTACTAATCCCCATTTCCAATACAGCTATCTCATCCTCTTCCTCCAGGCAAAAAACTGTAAGGGGCAAACCAATTTCATTATTCAAGTTACCCTCTGTCTTTTTCACTCTATATTTCTCCTTCAATACAGAGGCAATCATTTCCTTTGTACTTGTCTTTCCAACACTTCCTGTAATGCCTACCACTTTTATATCCAAGTTTTTCCTATAAAATTCTCCTATATCCTTTAATGCCTGCAATGTAGAGTTCACAAGAATAAAAGGCCCTCCTGCCTTTGCTGGACGTTTCTCACAAATGACGCATAGAGCTCCTTTTTCAAATACTTGCTCTATAAAAGTATGGCCGTCTGCTCTCTCTCCCTTTATGGCTATAAAAATATAATCTTTTTTTACCTTTCGGCTGTCAATAGTAACTCCCGCACACCTTTCCTTTTTTCTTTCCTCCGCCCCCTCATAAATGCCCTTACATGCCAAGGCTAGATTTTCTAAAGTCATCTTTTCATTCATCATACCATGCCTTTCTTTATTAGGACTTTCTGTCTTATTTTTTGTATTTTTTCATGGATACTTCTATAATTTTCTCACATAATTCTCCAAAATCTATTCCTATTGCTAAAGCCTCTTGGGGAAGAAGGCTAATAGGCGTCATCCCCGGCAGAGTATTTGCCTCTAGGCAGAAAATCTCCCCATCCTCTCGGATTCTAAAATCCATTCTGGCATAGGTCTCCAATTGGAGAATCTCAAAAACCTTTTCAGCTATTTCTTGTATTTTCTTTGTGAGATCCTTTGGAAAATCTGCCGGGCATGTTTCTACTGTATTTCCATCCTGATATTTATTTTTATAATCATAAAACCCTTCCTTTGGTTCCATCTCAATAATTGGCAGCGCCTTTTTGTCAATAACTCCAACTGAGCATTCCCTTCCTTTAATAAACTCTTCAACAATAACCTTTTCCTCATAAGTATAAGCCGCCTTTAAAGCAGCCTCATATTCCTCTTTATTGTTTGCTATGTATACGCCAACACTAGAACCTCCACAGCAAGTTTTCACTACAGCAGGGAACACTGGTTCCCTTTTCTCTTCTCCCCTTTTTAGTAAAAACCATTTTGGCGTTTGTATTCCTCCAAATTGAAAAAGTATTTTTGATAAATCTTTATTCATAGAAAGAGCGCTGCTTACATATCCTGTCCCTGTGTAGGGAATTTCAAATAAGTCAAAGGCTGCTTGTATTTTTCCATTTTCTCCGTTCTCTCCATGTAAGGCTAAAAATACTAGATCTGACATTTGGCAAATGGAAAGAACTTTAGGGCCAAAATATCCTCTATCCCCATCCTTTCTCATAGATTTTATCTTTTCTATATCTGGCTCATCCTCTCTAATTTGGCAAATACCCTCGGTCCAATCCTCCTCTATCTCAAAAATATCTTCTTTTACTTCTCCACAGTAGCCCAGATAAACATCTAACAAAACTACCTGATGTCCCCTTTTTCTTAATGCTTCGTAGATCATTTTCCCAGTGCTTAGGGACACATCTCTTTCCATGCTAGTCCCCCCTGCCAAAACTACAATTTTCAAAAAATCACCATCCCTTTCTTTTTAACATCTTTTTATGAGGATTTTACATTTTATAGTTTAATAAAAAATAAAGAACTCCTTCCATTCCTTCTAATTCTAAAAAAGAAGTACTGTCTTTATTGCATCCAAGAAAATAGTCTAGTTGGGCCCTCATTGCTGTCTCATACTGTTTGCTAGGGGCCACATAGTGGGCATACATAAGCAATAAAGGTTCTCTGTAAAGTCTCTCCATATCTTGTTTATCTGTCTCATAATTCATTTCTGACCATTTTCTGGAAATAGAACTAGCCTCTTTCAAAAGACGTCCCATGAGATTTGTGCACATTTCAATATCAATGGGCTGCTTTGCTGTTAAGTATGATAACATACTGTATACCTTTTCTTTCTTCTCATAATCTTCCTTGCCCATGTCTATTGCTTCCTCTACCAATCTACGATAAATAGGGCGTCCTGTCAAATTGTAAAGTTGGGCAGACGCCCAGATCCTTTCCTCCTTGTCTTTTAAAACCTTCTCCCCTAAAAGTGCAAAAGAGTAAGAACTATCTAAAAAATTCCATGCAGATAAAGCCGCCCTCTCACATTCCTTACTATATTCTCTGTCATAATCCCTGTATGCCTGGCTAAACATAGCTAATACTGCCGCAAATCTTCCTGTAGATTCCGGTGTAACTCCCCTTTTTATTCCGTCCCTTATTCCCTGGTGAACTCCTCCATCTTCTTCCTGAAGAGTGAGGAGCCAGTCTATTCCAGGCTTTATCTTTTCTAGAATAGAACTTTCTTTTGTTTCCCTTTCTTCTAGGAAATAGAAATAAGCGAGAAGACAATCTGCCAATATCTTTGTCTCAACCTCTGTATCCTTTCTCTGCCTTTTTTCAATTTTATCAAGTATTTTTCTTGCCTCATCTTCATAAATTCCTCTGTCTACAGAAAATAAAAAAGAACTTCCCATATTTTTTGTCCAAATAAAGTAAGAGCCTGGCTCTTTTACTTGAGAAAAATCTCCTATTCCCGTTTTTTCTTTATACTCAATAGCTCCTGTAAAAACAGCTTCTCCTGTCTCATAGGAAATCACCTGAAAGTTTTTATCTTCTGTTCCAAGAAAATAAACTTTCTTCGCCTTTCCTTCTTCATAACCTACTTGATTAATTAATACTTTTGGGGCATCTCCCTCTAAGGGCCAAGGCTCCTTTAACTCTTCCTTCTTTTCTGCCTGACTTTTTATTTCCTCTAAATATTCTCTCTTTTTCCCATCCTTGTATTTCCAATCCTCCCTTATAAATAGCATGGTAATTCCTATAAGAAGAATAAGAAATTGGAAAAATTGGCTTTTATTCCTATTATGATTTTCCTTTGTTTTTTTTATATTGGTCATAGTATATTATGTGCTTTCTCTCAAAATAAGAAGGAACTATCTATTTTACAAAAGATTTTATTCCTTTTTATAAACAACTTTGCCATCTATAATTGTATAAAGAGTTTGAGTAAATACTTCCATTGGATTTCCGTCAAAAATAGCAATGTCTCCATCCTTTCCCACTTCTAATGTTCCCACTCTGTTGGACACCCTGCATATTTCTGCTGGATATTTTGTAATGGACTTTAAACCTTCACTCATGGGAAGTCCTGCTTTCACGGCCAAGCCTGCGCATATAGGAAGAGACTGAATAAGGGAAACAGGATGATCTGTAATGATAGCTGTCTTTACTCCTGCCTTATTTAAAACTCCCACTGTTTTAAAGGCCATATTTTGAATTTCAATTTTATTTCTGCTAGATAAATCTGGCCCTACTATAGCTGGAAAACCAGATTCTAATATTTCCTTGGCAATGAAATGTCCTTCGCTGCAATGATCCAATGTAATATCTAGATCAAATTCTTCAGCAATACGTATTGCCGTAAAAATATCGTCTGTTCTGTGGACATGAGCTTTTAGAGGAATCTGCTTTTCAAATACTGGAATCCAGCATTCATACTTGAAATCCTCCTTAAATTCTTCCTCCTCTTCCCTAGCCCTTTTCTTTTTCTCCCAATACTGCTTTGCAAGAAAAAGTTCTTCTCGTAGCATTGCAGCAATAGCCATTCTCGTAGATGGCATTTTGGACAAACCGCTGTAATTGACCTTGGGATTCTCTCCAAAGGCTATCTTCATAGCTGCAGGAGCTTTTACAATTAAATCGTCGATCCTTCTTCCATACATTTTCATGAACACCCACTGGCCTCCTACAACGTTAGAACTTCCAGGGCCAGTCATAGCGGAAGTAATTCCTGCCTTTATTGCATCTGAAAAAGCTGCATCCATTGGATTAATAGCATCCATTGCCCTCAAGTAAGGAGTTATAGGATTCACTGATTCGTTGCAGTCGTCCCCCTCCATCCCCTTTTTCTCTTCCGTAATGCCAATATGGCAGTGAGCGTCAATAAGACCTGGCATCACAAGATGTCCCTTTGCATCAATGATTTCTAAATCGCCATCATCTAGCTCCTCTGGCTGGGGATCTGTTCCAATATAAATAATCTTCCCGTCTTCCACTAAAACATTTCCATTGGAAATGCGCTCCCCAACCATTGTCTCAATGGTACCGTTTTTAATAAATAGCATACACACCTTATTCTCCTTCCAAAGTTTTCCTTGTACAGTTGAGTATGCCTCTCTTCTCTCTAAAATATTCTTCTTTTTCTACTTAATATAAAAACAGCAGTCATTGCTCCAATACTTATAAAATAAGAGATTTTTTGCGCCAATGTGCCTCCATATGCAATGACCACCTTTCCCTCTTCTTTCCCTGTAAAATATACTCTGCAAAATCCATGGCGTCCCTCCCCACTTACTTTTAAATCTTCTATCTTTCTTCCCTCATTATCATAGGAAACAGCCCTATATCCTTTATAATAGATAAAAGGTACATCCATAAAAGAATTCTTATTATTTTTACAAGAAACATGTATCTCATTTTTCTCCCGATAAAAAGAAAGCTCCTCTCCAGAATCCCCTACAACTTTATCCGAATACTCCAATACCTTTTCCAAGCTATCCACCTGTTCTGGCAGCCATTCTCCCCCAATAATAGAGGCAGTAAATGGTTTATAACTATAATAATCATCAGAATAGGAATAATAGCCCTCCTCTGTTCTTTGAATATTTTTCACTGAACTGAAAATCATGATTCCCAAAACAGCCATTAAGGCAACTTCCCTATGCTTTCTATTCTGGAAATATATTTCATATAATATGGCAATGCCCATGGAAAGGCAGGCAGTAGCAATCAAG
>CANOLZ010000097.1 GCA_947567075.1 uncultured bacterium | reverse complement strand
ATTTGGAACTTTGAAAATAGACAAAGAAACAAATCAAGTGTATGGTTTTAAAGAAAAGGCAAGAAGAGATCAGGCGTTTGTCAATATTGGATTTATGGTTATGGAGCCAGAGACATTTGCTTACTTAGGAGATGGAAGTTCTATGTTAGAGGGGCTTCCCTTTGAAAAGCTGGCTTTGGAGGGGCAGATGGCAGCTTTCCCCCATGAAGGCTTTTGGTCTCCGATGGATAATGTACATGACAGGGATTACTTGGAGAGTCTATGGAAAAAAGGACAGGCTCCTTGGGAAAAGGGCCTTCCTAAGTAGTTAAAGAAAAAGGGATTCCTTTAGAAAGAAATATAGTTCCTCTTTTAAAAGGCTTTGTTCTTTAGTAAACTTTTCTTCTGCCATGGTAAAGTTTTGCCAGGACAGACTGGGAAGGATGTGAAGATGTTCCATATAAGGATAGTCTTTCAATATAGCAGCTTCCTCTTCCAAAGGAATGCCAAGCCAGCAAAAAAACATAGCCATGCTTAGTTTATTTGTTAAATGTTTCTGGTTTTCGTGACGTCCAAATAAAAAATGTAACATTTTACAGTGGAGTAAATTATAATAAAGGGAGCCTGTTTCTGTCCCCATTTCAAACCCTGTTAAATCACAGGTCACTAAAAAGAAGGTATCTTGTTCCTCCATAGAATGGATAGCATCAAGAAAACTCCTCTCCTTCTTGTCTTTTAGAAGAGTTTGGAAGCCCAATTGATGGAACAGAGACTGTAATAAGAGGGCAAAGTCTTTGTGGTATGAATATTTTTCAGAGTCATAGACGATGATTCCATGGTGCATTTTGTTCACCCTTTCAAACAAATTTTTTCCTTTCATAAAGAAAAGGAGATAGCTATGAAATTACTATTATATGATGCTTGCGTCTATACACAGAATGATATGATGGACGTTCTTTACAGAATGCATATTCCATTTCGAAATATAGTATATAAATTAAAGGATGTGGAACATGATGAATTTTTCTCTTATCATTTTACTAAAAAATTAAGAGAAGATACATATGATGCTGTGTTTAGCGTAAATTATTATCCTATTATAGCGCAGATTTGCTATAAAGAAAATATAAAATATATTTCCTGGAGCTATGACAGCCCTTTAAATATTCCCAACATAGAAAAAACTTTGGGCTATGCCACAAACTTTTTCTTTCTATTTGATCGAATAGAATATGAAAAATATAAAAATAGGGGGTTTGATACAGTCTATCATCTTCCTCTTGGCATCAATGTTAAAAGGCTGGAGAGCATGGAAATTTCTGATTTAGATAAGAAAAAATATACAGTAGATATTTCCTTTGTAGGGGAAATTTATGACTCTCTTTTTTCTCATCTTCTGGCTCCTTTGCCAGAGTATGATAAAGGTTATATAGAGGCCCTTGTAGCCGCCCAGCTGAAAATATATGGATATTTTTTTATTGACGAAATGATTACAGATGAATGGATGGAGAGAATCAATAAAGCTTATCGAGCTTTGGGACAGGAAACAGCTTTAAAAAAACATGGACTTTCTGCTGCCATTGCAAAACAAGTCACTCATATAGAAAGAATTACATTGCTTGGCATCTTAAGTGAAGTGTATAAAGTAAGACATTATGGAAGGAAAACAGATCCTTTACTTTCAAAAGTAGATTTTGCAGGTACAATAAATTATTATACACAAATGCCAAAAGTTTTTCGATTAAGTAAAATAAATTTAAATCCTACACTAAAATGTATTCAGTCAGGCATTCCTTTGCGGGCATTGGACATTTTGGCCAGCAGAGGTTTTTTGTTATCCAACTATCAAATAGAATTAGGGGAATATTTTATTGATGGAGAAGACTTGGTTTTTTACCATTCTATGGAGGACGCCCTTATAAAAACAGAGTTTTACATGAAAAATGAGGAACTTCGGCATAAGATAGCAAAAAATGGATATGAAAAAGTAATTCGGTATTTTTCTTATGAAGAAAGGATAAATACATTACTAGAATTAAGTGGTTTGAAGGGCTATTAAAGTTAGAGGAAAAATGACAATAAAACGGGGAAAGGAATGAAGTATAAAAATGAATAAATGGAAAGAAATATGGGAAAAGAGAACAATGGATATGGAAGTTTTCTCAAAGGAAGAACCTCAGGTGATTTATGAAGAGTTATTAAAGGCAGATGGATTTGACATTGTGAATAACGAAAAATTTGTGGAAGATATTCAAAACCAATGGAACGAATTCAATGTCATGTTAAGTAAGCCCTATTCCTTTGCAGAGAGGATTCATAGTGTTTTTGAAGTGGGGTGTGGAAGTGGAGCAAATTTATATTTATATCAATGGAAATATGGAAAAGACTGTAAGCTTGGGGGACTGGATTATTCCACAACATTGATTGACTTTGCAAAAAAAGCAATCCATGCTGAGGAGCTGTATTGTGAAGAGGCAGTCAATATGAACACAGACATAAAATATGACGCTGTCATTTCTGACAGTGTATTTCATTATTTTCCGAATATGGAATATGCCAAGAATGTTATGGAGAAAATGTTGGAGAAATCCCAGATTGTCGTAGGAATATTTGATATTTTTGATAAAGAAAAAGAGGAAGACTTTCTGGCCCACCGCAGAAAAATAACAGAAGATTATGATAAGAAATATAAAGATCTTCCAAAGCTGTTTTATAACAAAACCTTTTTTACAGAGTTTGCAAAGGAACATAAATGCCGTATAGAATTTACTTCTTCCACAGCAGAAAGCTATTGGAATAAAGACTTTGTCTATCATCTCTTCCTTTACAAAAAATAAGAAATGGAGTTGTTAAAATAGATGGAAAAGTACCATATCTTGCAGTTAATAAACCAGGGGCATTATAAGGAGGCAAAGGAAGAGTTAGAACAATACAAAGGGCAGTTTGCAATGGATGAAGAAATAGAGATGTATGAAAAGCTTTTAAAAGTACTCTCTCAGCCAAAAGTATCCATTATTTGCATAGATTGTTCCGATGAATACATTGGCGATTTTGTAAAAAAGCAGAATTATAAAAATTTAGAAGCTGTGAAATTAAAGACCAGCCCAAATATGATAATAGACATTATAAATTATATAAATGGCACAGACAGTAAGTATGTTTGCTTTTTAGAAGAGGGACAAATATATGACAATGATAAAATTACTCTTTTAGTATCAAAGTTAGAAGAGATTGACCATGTTCCCGTTACTATATGTGAAAGGTATTACCTGGATGAAAAAAACAATATGATAGGTTCTTCTATGAGGGAACGAATGGGGGAATTTAGTGAGAGATTATATAATGGATGGGACTTTTTGAATTTTTGTATGGATGTAAAACGTAATTTTTATGGAAATCTTTCAACTATATTATGCAAAGCAGAGGTTTTTAGAGACTGGCAAACTCCTCAATGGATGGGAGAAATAAATGAATGGAATTGTACAGCTGCCCTTTTGTATTCTATTTTGTCAAAGGATTTGGTTTTAATCGTAGAAGAAAGATTAGTAGGCACAATACTTTCTCCATGGGACAGCCAGAAAGAAGAAGAGGCCCAAAAATTTCAAGATGCCTTTGATCAACTTGTCCCATATCGAAGGGAAGAAAGGATAGGATTTCCCTTTTCTTATGATTTAGACAAAATGTTTCACAATAGGAAGAGGACAGAGAGAAAAATTACATTTTTTTATTCAGATAAAGGGGAATTCCATAATTTATCTCCTCTTATGAAAGAAGCTGAGAAAAGAGGCTTCCAAATTGTTTGTACTCAGGATATGAAGGAGGAGGCAGAGATTGGAATTTATTGTCAACATGTAAATTTTAAAGGAAATGCTAAGTTTTCTGTTATTATGCTCCACGATATGATGCAAGGAATAAAAAACTGGCCAGATCATTGGATAGCTGAGCACTGGGATCAGTTTGACATAGGTGTTCTTCCAGGCAGGGATTGGGGTGAAAAATGGGAGAGACAAGGTTGCTTTTATTACGCAAATACAAAAAATGGGGTATATGAACTAGGATACCCAAAGGCAGATTATATTCAATCAGAGGAGTTTTTACAAAAAGCTTCCAATTTAAAAAAGGAGTTAAATTTAAAATATGAGAAGACAATTTTGTATGCTCCAACCATTGAAAGAAACAACCATCAACAAGAATTTATAGAAGAATTCCATTCTTTGGAGGTGAACCTTCTTATTAAACATGCCCATTGGTCAGAAGAAATCAAAGGCTCTTTACAAATAAACGAACAAATAAAAGAAATGAGAAAATTACATGAAGGTAAATATGAGAATGTTTATTTTATGGATACGTCAGCAAATATCATGGACGCCTTTGGAATAAGTGATTTACTTATCTCCGATGAATCGAGTGTAATGGCTGAGGCATTGCTTTTTTCCATTCCAAGTATTTCTGTGACAGAATGGGCTGGAAAGGAGCTGCCCTATGATTATGTATATAAATGTAGCATTAAGCAATTGAGAGAATATGGAGAACAAATTATAAAAGGTTTGAAAACAGATATTGACATTGAAAAATATAGAAAACAATTGTTTAGTAATGAAGGAAGATGTACTATAGAGCTTTTAGATTTAATAGAATATTTTACCCAAAATGGACAAAAGGAACATTTTAAGGAATTCATTCTTAAGCCTTTTTATGAGCCAGTTTGTCTGTGGAACTAACAAGTCAGGAATGTTCCTGCCAGAAAGGAGGGGAAAAATGGGTACAGAGCCAAAAGTATCCGTTATTTGCCTAGACTGTTCACAAGAATGTATTGAGAAGTTTTTAATGACAAATAATTATGGAAATATTGAGATTGTAAGAACCATTGTCAATGAATCCTTAATTGAAAATATTATTTCATATAGTCAGCAGGCAGACAGCAAATATATATGTTTCTTAGAAGAGGGGTATACTTACGACAGCAATAAAATCCAATATACGGTAAATATTTTAGAAAGCCTTGATAATTCTGTAAATGCAGTAATTTGCGAGAGATTTTATGCAGATCAGAATGGTTTTATTTTTGGATGTACTTATAGAGATTACAGAGGAACAGTAGATGGGGCTTTGGTGGAAGGAAAAGAATTTTTAGAAATTTGTTTGGAAGATGAGAGAAACTTATATGGCAGTCTTTCATCCCTGCTCTTTCGAACAAAAGATTTTTCAGTGCAAATGCAAGTCATTCCAAAAGAAATCGTAAATCCCCAAAATGGAAAAATTGCTTTACTCTATAATGCTATGCTTCAGATGTCTATGTTTATAAAAGAGGCTCAATTAGTCATTTTAACTGTGAAGAAATTAGATTTGGAAGATGTGGGAATATTCCAAAAAGCCTTTCATGACATTGTAGAATATTTAACGAACAATCAGTGGATTCATGTTGAGATAAAGAAATATAGAGGACTTCCAGCAGAATATATTTATTTATTAGAACAAAAGGAGGAAAAAAAGAAACTAGAAAGGGACATGACTTTTTTCTATACAGATCAAGGAGAATACTTTAATGTATTACCTATAGCGGAAGAAGCTAAAGAGCGGGGATTTTCTGTCCACTTTACGGAAAACCTGAGAGAAAAGGCAAATATTGGCGTATACAGCCAACATGAGAAATATCCAGAGAATGCAAAGTTTTCCATTGCCCTCTTTCACGATTTAGTGGAAGGATGCAGAAATTGGCCAGATGCATGGAGTGCAGAATATTGGAATGCCATGGATGTAGGCATTTTGCCAGGAGAAACATGGGGAGAAAGATGGAAAGTTGCATCTTGCCAGATTTATGCAAATCCTAGGCAAGGAGTTTATCCTCTTGGATATCCCAAAGGAGACTGGATTTTGTCTAAAGATTTTTGGGAAGAAATAGAAGAGTTAAGAAAAAGGTTTTCCTTTAAGTGGAAAAAGACAATTCTATATGCCCCTTGTTATGAGAATGGTATAAAAGAGGACGAACTTGTTCAAATACTGAAAGATAAAGAAGTCAATTTATTAATCAAACATGCAGCATGGCCCCAATCCCATGAAGCTACAGAAAGCATTAACAAGGCAATAGAAAAAATGAGAAATGAGCATGAAGGAAAATATGAAAATGTATATTATATGAATCCAAAAGATAATATTATGCATGCACTGGCCCTTAGCGATCTTGTTATTTCTGAGGAGTCGTCTGTCATGACAGAAGCCATTATCTTTGGAGTTCCAAGCATTGGAGTAAGAGAGTGGGCAGATGTTGACCTTGCCTATGAGTATGTTTATAGAATTTCTAAAAATGAGTTAGAAAAATATGTGGAGGAAATATTAGAAGGAACAAGAAAAGATATTGATATAGAATATTGGAAAACAAAAATTTTTAAACCTTTTGGATCCTGCTCTAAAGAGATTATGAATTTAATAGAATATTATACCCAAGAGGGAGAAAATGAACAATTTAAAAAGGAAAGATTAACTCCTTCCTATATGCCTGTTTGCTTATGGAGTTAGCTTATAAACAAACTTTACAAATAGAAAAGGTATATTATATAATACAAGAATATTAAGAAAGGAAAGGTGGATAAAAAATGGAAGATTTGAGGGCACAGCAGATAGAAGCAATGGGAGCATTAGAGGAATACACGGAGAAGTTAATTCGAGGGATAGATAGCTTTGTAGCAGAAATAAAAGCTGGACATGAGATGAATATGGAAGAGATGCTGAATCTTATTGTAAATGGAATAAACTGGACATTGGAAGTAGTAAATAGAACTCTTGACTTTATAAATGAAGATACGATGAGAGTAAACAAAGAAGAAATAAATGTAGGGATCAAAGAGTTAAGCCAGGCGCTAAAGGAAGGAGAAAAGGAGCAAATAGCAGACGCATTAAAGAACTTATTGCCTTCTATTCAATTGATTCATAACGTGTCAAAGGAATTGGCAAAGAGAGAGGCATAGAAATAAAAATGAAAAAAGATACACAAGATAAAATAGAAGAGATAGAATATGATAACATAGATTTAAGGAATTTAGAGATAAAGCCAGAATGGAATGTACAATGGTATAATCAGAAGGATGAGTATCCAGAAAAGGATATAGAAGATAAAATAATTCGCTTTATTGTAGAGTCTGAGGATAACAATTATTCAGAGGTTATTTCCAACAATTTTTCATGGTCAACCTATTATCACCTATCTCCTATAAGACAGAATATAGTGAACTGGTATCCTTTTAAAGAAGGAGCGCAAGTATTGGAAATAGGATGCGAATTAGGGGCTGTTACAGAAGTTCTATGTGAAAGATGTGAGAAAGTAACAGCAGTAGAGATGTCTAAAAGAAGGGCGACAGCAGCATTGCTTCGATGTAGACGGAAGGAAAATTTAGAAATTATAGTAGGGAATGTAAAGGACATAAAGTTTGAAAAAAAATTTGATTATATTCTGTTAATAGGAGTATTAGAATATCAGGGGGGCTATGTAGGTGGGGGGGGGGTGGAATCCTTATGAGGACTTTTTAAAAAAAATAAAAAGTCTTTTAAAACAAGATGGAAAATTAATACTGGCAATTGAAAATAA
>CANOLZ010000096.1 GCA_947567075.1 uncultured bacterium | reverse complement strand
AAGCTTCATTTTTTTAAATTTTTCCATTTAGGTACTTGAAAAGATGAAAAGAATGGAATATCATTAGAGAGGAAGCATATTCACAAATTATTTTGATAGAAAAGGTAGGTAAAAACATGGATAAAAGAGGAACAGATGGAGTAGTATACACTGAGACAGACGGATATGGAAAGTATATCTGCCCTTGCGGTTATGTATATGACGAGGCAGTAGGCGATCCAGAGAATGGAATTGAACCTGGGACAAAGTGGTCTGAGATTCCAGAAGACTGGCTGTGCCCAGTATGCGCTTTGCCCAAATCAGATTTTGTAAAAGAAGATTGAGTCATCAAAACGGGAAGCATTTGCTTCCCGTTTTTACAGAACATCTGTACTATTTTTACAGATGGTTATAGTAGGAAAGAGAGGAAACAGGATGGATTATAAAAATCTGATTACAACAAAGTTTGCTGTGAGAGATTATAAAGAAAAAGAAGTAGATCAAAAAACAATGAAGGCTATTCAGGAATATGCAATAAAGGGAGAGAGGCTTATTCCAGATATTGAAGTGGATATCCGCTTTATGAAAGAAAGTGAAGTTTACACTCAGCTAGATGGGTTTGCCGGCTATCAGGGAAATTTGATTAAAGGTCCTCATTATATGATTGTCTTATCAGAAAAGAAAGAATATGCTGTGGAAAATGGGGGATATATTGGTGAAGAGGTCAGCTTAAAAGCCCATGAATTAGGCGTTGACTCTTGCTGGATTACATTTTCTGACAGTAAAACAGTCATAGAAAAGCTGAATATTGTGACAGATAAGGAAGTAGTAGCCTTACTTGTGTTAGGATATGGGAAAGGAAAGACACAAAAAACGATTTTAGGGAAGGTAAAAACAGGAGGAAATTATACAAAGGCAGATATGTCAGTGAAAAGTTCTTATTCCAGTAAAAGACTTCCCATTGAAGAAATGGTTTATATGGGAGAATGGGGGAAAAAGACAACCGTAGATGAATTGTTAGACAGAGCCCTTTATGAACCTTTAAGCTGTGCTACAATGGCCCCGTCAACATTGAGTAGACAGCCGTGGAGATTTATTATTGATGGAGGAAAAGTCATTTTAGCTTTAAGGAAGGAAGAAGGTATTCAGCCTTATGAGGAAAAAATTGACGCAGGTATTGTCATGTTATACTTTGAAGTAGTCGTAGAGCAGACTCTTTGCAAGATGAAATGGAAACTAGGCTCTGTTGAGAACCAATATGGAATACCAGATGACTATGAAATTGTTGCTGTTTGCAATATGTAAGAGGAATTGCAAAAAGGATTGGAGAATCAAAAGCATGTGGGGCGTAGGGAATGGCTAATCAAAGAAATGAAAGAGGAGGGAGATCCTGGAGGAGTTCTATTACTCTTTCTTTCGTTAGCCCATGAAAGACCTTTCCATTTATCATAAGATTCGGTCCCTTTTTACAATGTTTCATACAGCACTGGGTTGTCAAATAAATACGTTGATCCTTTGTCACTTGGTTCGTCTCAATGTGAAGGAGATTTTGGAGCTCTTTTTGTATTTCTAAAGAACCTTTTGACGTACAGCAAGGACCAGTACAAACTCTTATTTCATGTTGGAAGCTTTCTTCCTTTAAGCTGGGATATTTTTTGATAATAGTAGAAATCAGGACAGGGGATGTTTTCATACATGTAGCTGCCCTTTCCTGAAAGGTTTTAGGAATGCAGCCAATAGCTTCTTGTATTTCCCGAAGAAGGGCTACTATATCTTCCTGGGAAGGATTTTTTATCTGGGCATAATAGGTAAACATCTCTTCCCAGAATGTCTCATTGTTTTTACTCATATACACACCTCTTTTTTTATTCAAGTAGAAAATTATATTATATCATTTTTTATAGAAAATCAAGGGTAGAAATAAGAGGAAACAGCAAAGAGACCCTTGGAATCTATGTCCAAGGGTTCCTTTTTCTTTTATTTTAACTACGTTCATAAACCTTTGAGATACTTTTTTTCCGCACAGTTAAGGAGAGAGTAAAGTCCTATGGCTATGATACATAATATAACAATGGACATAATAACCCAATCTAATTTAAATACTTGGGAGCCATAAATAATTAAATAGCCAAGACCTTTTCTTGCGGCAAGAAATTCTCCGATGATAACCCCTACAAGGGCTAAGCCAATATTGACTTTCATTGTACTTAAAAGGACAGGAATTGTGCCTGGAACCACAACTTTTTTTAGTGCGTCTTTTTTTCCTCCTCCTAATGTATAGATTAACTTAATTTTGTCTTTGTCTACACTGGCAAAACCACTGTATAAACTAATAATAGAACCAAATACTGCAACGGAAATACCAGCTACAATAATGGTTCTCACATTTGTGCCCAGCCATACGATAAAGAGGGGGGCAAGGGCAGATTTTGGCAGGCTGTTTAATACAACTAAAAATGGGTCAAATACTTCATAAATCCGGGGATGGAGCCAGAAAAGCATGGCAGCCCCCATACTTAAAAGAATAATGAGTAAAAAGCTAAGTAGGGTTTCGTAAAGAGTAACCCCTATATGAAGAAGCAAAGAGCCGTCAAATAACATATTCCAAATACAAAGCAAAATGCGGCTTGGGCTTGAGAAGAAAAAACCATCAATATAATGAAGATTGGTCGCAAGCTCCCAAACCGTAAGGAAGGCAATGAGTATAAGAATACGAATCATTTTTAAAAGTTGTAACTGCCGTTTTTTCTGCTTAACATATTGTTGCTGAGTAACAGAAACGGAATTCACGAGTTTAACTCCTTCCATAACAAGTTGAAATAATCTTTAAATTCAGGGGCGTTCCTAGATTTCATAGGAGTCCTGTTTTCAATAGACAAAGTGATGGGGATAATTTTTTTAATTGTTCCCGGTCTCTTTGTCAATACAATAATCTTTTCCCCAAGACTAATGGCCTCTGACAAGTCATGAGTTACGAGAATGGCTGTTTTATTCTCTTTTTTAATAATACAATAAATATCGTCAGAGACCTTTAACCTTGTCTGATAGTCCAGAGCAGAAAAAGGTTCGTCTAATAAGAGGATGTCTGGTTCCAGAGCAAGAGTTCTAATTAAGGCTGCCCTTTGGCGCATACCTCCTGAGAGCTCGCTTGGCTTTTTATCTTTGAACTTATAAAGCCCGTAAGTGATGAGCATATCATCCACAAGGGCCATATGAGCTTCATCTAATTTATTCTGAATTTCCAATCCAAGGAGGATATTTTTGTAGATACTTCGCCATTCAAAAAGATGATCTTTTTGAAGCATATAGCCAATTTTTGGATAAGCAATGGTGCCTTTTGGGTTTTCAAAAGCAATGGTGCCAGTCTCAGGCTCCAGAAGGCCTGCAATAATAGATAGTAAGGTAGATTTGCCACATCCGCTGGGGCCCACAATAGAAACAAATTCTCCTTTTGCAACAGAAAATGAAATATGATGAAGTGCAGAAGTCTCCCCATTCATATTATGGTAAGATAGTCCTACATCTGTTAATTTTAAAATAGAATCCATAAAATCACCGTACCTTTCTCTGCTCTGCAGATAAGATGCATCCAATGATGCATATAATAATGTATGCAATATTGAAATCGTTGTGAAAGTATGCTAATATGTTTTTGATTATCAGGAGGGTGGATCGCAGAGGGCGGCTGCCCATATTTTTCATAAATGTAATGAAAATATAGGACAGGTTGTTATAGAGAAAGGGGGAAGATTATGGCACAATTATGGGGAGGCCGGTTTACAAAAGAAACAGATGAAATAGTTCATAGATTTAACGCTTCTATTTCCTTTGATCAAGTAATGTATAAACAAGATATTCAAGGGAGCATTGCCCATGCCATGATGCTGGCCAGGCAGGGAATTTTGACAGAGGAAGAAGGACGTTTAATAGAAGAAGGTTTACAGAAAATTTTAAGAGAGATAGAGTGTGGAGAATTAAATATTACAGAAGAATTTGAGGATATTCACAGTTTTGTGGAAGCAAACTTAATAAAAAAAATTGGAGAAGCAGGGAAGAAACTTCATACAGGAAGAAGTAGAAACGATCAAGTTGCTTTGGATATGAAATTATATACAAAAATGCAAGTTGAAAAAATGGATGGATTATTAAAGGAACTTCTTTTTGTTTTGTTTACGATTATGAAGGAAAATCTCCACACATATATGCCAGGATTTACCCATTTACAAAAGGCCCAGCCTACCACCTTGGCCCATCACATGGGAGCTTATTTTGAAATGTTTAAAAGGGACAGGCACCGCCTGAAAGATTGTTTGAAAAGAATGGATGAATGTCCATTAGGAGCTGGAGCTCTGGCAGGTACAACCTATCCTTTAGACAGGGAATATACAGCCAAAGTTTTAGGATTTAAAAGACCTACTTTCAATAGTATGGATTCTGTGTCAGACAGAGATTATTTGATAGAACTTCTTTCCCATCTTTCCATTATTATGATGCATTTAAGCCGTTTTTGTGAGGAAATGATTTTATGGAACTCCAACGAGTATCAATTTATAGAATTGGACGACGCCTATGCAACAGGCAGCAGCATAATGCCTCAGAAGAAAAATCCAGATATTGGAGAGCTGGTACGGGGAAAGACAGGGAGAGTGTACGGCGCTTTATTTTCTTTATTGACAACGATGAAAGGAATTCCTTTAGCATATAATAAAGATATGCAGGAGGATAAGGAGCTGGCTTTTGATGGTATGGACACAGTGCAAAACTGTATTGCCTTATTCACAGGAATGTTAAAAACAGTAAAATGGAAAAAAGAAAAGATGGAAGAGAGCGCAAAGAAAGGATTTTCCAATGCTACAGATGCTGCAGACTATTTAGTCAACAAAGGAGTTCCCTTTAGGGACGCCCACGAAATAGTGGGCAGACTCGTGCTTTCTTGTATAGACAAGGGACTTTCCATTGATGAGCTTTCCATGGAAGAGTTCCAAAGGGTGAGCCCTATTTTTCAACAGGACATTTATGAGGCAGTAAGTTTAAAAGCATGTGTGGAAAGAAGATGTACTTTAGGAGCCCCTGGAAAAGAGGCTATGGAAAAAGTAATAAAAATTTATGAAACATATTTTGAGGAGGAAACCTTATTATGAGAGAGAATGGAAGGGAAGATAAATTAAAGGTTGGTATTTTAGGCGCAACAGGAATGGTAGGGCAGCGATTTATTACATTGCTGGAAAACCATCCTTGGTTTGAGGTGACAACCATTGCTGCAAGTGAGAGAAGTCAGGGAAAGACTTATGAGGAAGCGGTAGGGGAGAGGTGGAAAATGACAACTCCTATGCCAGAGAATGTGAAAAAGAAAATGGTTATGAATGTAAATGAGGCACAAGAGGTGGCAAAAACCGTAGACTTTGTGTTTAGCGCTGTAGATATGGAGAAAGAAGAGATCCGCACAATCGAAGATATATATGCAAAGACAGAGACTCCTGTTGTGTCCAATAACAGCGCCCACAGGTGGACAAAAGATGTGCCAATGATCATTCCGGAAGTCAACCCGGAGCATGCAAAAGTGATTGAATATCAGAGGAAACGTTTAGGGACAACCAAGGGGTTTGTGGCTGTAAAACCGAACTGTTCTATTCAAAGTTATGCACCTGTTTTATACGCATGGAAAGAGTTTGAGCCTTATGAAGTCTTGGCAACAACTTATCAGGCAATATCTGGGGCAGGAAAGACGTGGAAAGACTGGCCAGAAATGATGGGAAATATTATTCCGTATATTGGAGGAGAAGAAGAAAAAAGTGAAGAAGAACCTTTGCGCATATATGGAACAATAGAAGAGGGAGAGATTGTAAAGGCAGCAATGCCAAAAATTACAACCCAATGTATCCGAGTTCCTGTTTTAAACGGACATACAGCAGCCGTGTTTGTAAAATTTCGAAAAAAACCTTCTAAGGAGGAACTCATAGAGAAAATTCTTTCTTTTAAGGGAATTCCCCAAGAAAGGAAACTGCCAAGTGCTCCAAAACAGTTTATGCAGTATTTAAAAGAGGATAACAGACCTCAGGTCACCTTGGATGTAGATTACGAAAATGGGATGGGGATTTCTATTGGAAGGCTGAGAGAAGACAAAATATACGATTTCAAGTTTATAGGTTTATCCCATAATACTGTAAGGGGAGCCGCAGGAGGGGCAATTTTGTGTGCAGAACTTCTAAAAGATTTAGGTTATATTGAGAAAAAATAGGAAGGGAAAAGGCTTATAGAATTAATGAGGATGAAGTCTTTGTATATTACAGAAAAGCCAAGTGTGGCCAGGGAATTTGCAAAAGCTTTAAAATTGAATACAAAAAATAATCAAGGATATATGGAATCAGAGGATGCCATTGTCACATGGTGTGTAGGACATTTAGTCACCATGAGTTATCCAGAAGAGTATGATATGAAATATAAAAGGTGGAGTTTTGATACCCTGCCTTTTTTACCTTCTGAATACAAGTATGAGGTCATTTCTTCCGCAAAAAATCAGTACGAAATTGTAAAAAAACTTTTGCTCCGTAAAGATGTGGAAACTATTTATGTGTGTACAGATTCTGGAAGGGAAGGGGAATACATTTACCGTCTTGTAGAAATGCAAGTTGGAGTAAAGGGGAAGAAAAGAAAAAGAGTGTGGATTGATTCTCAGACAGAGGAAGAGATTTTGCGGGGAGTAAGAGAAGCAAAGGATTTATCAGAGTATGATAACCTTTCTGATTCTGCCTACTTAAGGGCAAAGGAAGACTATTTAATGGGAATTAACTTTTCCAGGGCTCTTACTTTAAAATATGGCAGTGCAGTATCTAACCACTTACATATGAAATATGCAGTTATTTCTGTAGGAAGGGTGATGACCTGTGTTTTAGGAATGGTTGTGAGAAGGGAGAGAGAAATTCGGGAATTTGTGAAAACCCCTTTTTACCGTCTTCTTGCCACAGTAGAAATAGAGGGAATGACCTTTGAAGGAGAGTGGAGAGTACAGGAGAAGTCAAAATATTTTCAAACCCCTTATTTATACAAAGACAATGGATTCTTAAAAAAAGAAATAGCTAAGGAGCTCCTAGATGATTTGAGCAAAGAGCCGCCCCTTTCTGGATCCGTTATTTCCCTAGAAAAAAAGAGGGAAATAAAAAATCCTCCTCTTTTATATAATTTGGCAGAGCTTCAAAATGACTGCTCCAAACTGTTTAAAATAAGTCCTGATGAAACCCTTCGCATTGCTCAAACATTGTACGAAAAAAAATTAACAACCTATCCAAGAACAGATGCCAGAGTTCTCTCCACCGCTGTGGCAAAAGAAATTCACAAAAATATAAAGGGACTTTTTCAAATTTCTTATGCACAGGAGTTTGCAGAAGAAATTATACAAGAAGGAAAAGAAAAAGGAATTAGTAAGACGAAATATGTGGATGATAAGCAGATTACCGATCACTATGCCATTATCCCTACAGGGCAGGGGATAGGGGCACTGAAAGGATTAAGCAAGACGGAAGGGAAGGTATATGAACGAATTGTTAGAAGGTTTTTGAGTATTTTTTATCCAGCAGCCAAATATAAAAAAATAAATTTTATTTTTGGGATGAAGGAAGAGAGGTTCCATGCTTCTTTTAA
>CANOLZ010000095.1 GCA_947567075.1 uncultured bacterium | reverse complement strand
TGATAAGGCAACTAGCCCACAAAATTTAGTAAATAAATCTTTGTTTTTAATATGGCACAATTCATGATAGAGAATAAGCTCCAGCTTCTCACTTGAATATAAAGTGTCAGGGAGAAGTATTACTGGATAAAAAATACCAATCGTAAAAGACTCTATGATATATTTATTTTTACAGACAACGACTTTTTCTCCCATATGTAATTTGGTCTTGTACTGGTTTACTATTTTATAGACACTTTGATCAGTAAACAAAACAGCATCTATTAAAATCCGTCTTTTAAATAAATAATAATTCACAATCTGGAATATAAAAAAGGCAATGGCCACTCCTAGCCATGTAACTGTAAATACATTAAAGATTTCATTAATTCCACTAATAATTAAGCCATTTCCATCTATTTGAATATGGTGGTTGTCCACATGAAATGTTGTATTTACTTTTCTCTGATAACGAAAAACAAAGGTCAAAAAGTCAATATAATATTGTTTATAGTAAGGAAAGGGCGCTAGAAAAAATATAGCGGCCAGCTTTAGTAATGAATATCTCCACCTAGCTGTAAAGCAAGGTTTCATTAAAGGCAGGAAGACAACATATAACATAATGATGACGCTTCCTGCCAATGACATAGTTAATATTAAATTCAAAATACCACCTACTTATCCAAAAGATCTCTAAGCTCCATGGACTCTTTTTTATTTAGTTTCCCACCGCCAGATAATGCAGCTATAAAATTTCTGACGGATCCTAAGTACATGCTGTCTAGAAGCTCTCTTGCTTTGCCCTTTTCATAATCTTTTCTGCTAAGGGTTGGGGAGTATAGATATTTATTCCCCCTGCTCTCTGTTTCCAGCATTCCTTTCTTTAACAGCCTTGTTAAAAAAGTATTCAGTGTTTGCTTTGTCCACGTCTTTCCCTGGCTGCCGTTAAAATGCTCCATGATTTCCCTGGATGTGATTTTTCTCTTCTCATCCCATAGCCATTCTAGTATTTCCATTTCTGTTTCTGAAACATGATATTTTATTTTCAATGCAATCACCTCTGTAGATTATTATAATGGATCCCTTTTTTTGTGTCAATCATATAATGACATTTTTAGTAATATTTTGTAAATTATCACTATGTTATACTAGTACTATATGAAAGAACCTAGATTTTTTACGCAGGTAAAAATAGGAAAACGGTTTTCTTTAAACATTTCCATCAAAGGAAACTATCTCTTTTTTCCTTGTCACATTTTACATATATTTCCATAAAATAAAAATAAGAACATGAACTGAAGGAAAACATCTACCCTATTTATTTTGTACATTTTCACTTGTAGAGTTTATGTCCGTGGGGCTTACATAAACTCCAGTAAAACAATAGAGTCTAACCTTTGTGAAGCTTCTATTGTCATGAATAATAAGCCCCACAGAAATGAGGAAATGATGAAAAAGCAACTACTTATTACAACTCTTTGCAGCATTCTTGCTATAGGCACAATCGTTGGATGCAGCCAAAATAACTCTGCTCCCGGCTCTTCCCAGAATGAAACCCAAGGGATGGAGACAAAAAAAACTGAAAAAGCAACTTCCAATAAACAAAAGATCACATTAAACGAGGTAGCCCATTCTATCTTTTATGCTCCTATGTATGTTGCTATCGAAGAAGGGTATTTTGAAGAGCAAGGTATTGATTTGACCCTTGTCACAGGATTTGGGGCAGATAAAACTATGACTGCTGTTTTATCTGGAGATGCTGATATTGGATTTATGGGTTCAGAGGCTTCTATTTATACTTATTTAGGGGGAACCGATGATCCAGTTGTTAATTTCGCCCAGCTTACCCAGAGAGCTGGCAATTTTCTTGTGGCCAGAGAACCAATGGAAAATTTTCAGTGGAAAGATTTGACGGGACAACATGTTTTAGGAGGGCGTAAAGGGGGTATGCCTGAAATGGTTTTTGAATATATCCTTAACAAAAATAATATTAATCCTGCCACCGACCTGACTATTGATCAAAGTATTGATTTTGGCTCCACTGCCGCTGCCTTCTCAGGAGGTCAGGGAGATTTTACAGTAGAATTTGAACCTTCTGCCACTGCCTTAGAAAAGGAAGGGACTGGATATGTAGTAGCTTCTCTTGGGGTAGACTCTGGCTATGTCCCTTATACTGCCTTCTGTGCAAAAAGCAGCTTTATTGCAGAACATCCAGACGCTATTCAGAAATTTACCAATGCTTTACAAAAGGGTATGGATTTTGTAAATACCCACAGCCCAGAAGAAATCGCCCTGGCTATTGAAAACCAATTTAGTGAAACGGAAATAAATACTATTACAACTATTGTCACAAGGTATTATGAACAGGAAACGTGGAAAGACAATTTAATTTTTGAAGAGCAAAGCTTTACTTTACTTCAAAATATATTGGAGGATTCTGGAGAACTAAGCCAAAGAGTTCCCTATGAACATTTAGTCAATACTTCCTTTGCCCAGACTGCTGCCTCCAATAAATAAAAGAACATAATGTAATACTCTGTTTGCAAATCATTTCAATATTGACTTACAAAATATAAAATCGTATTGAGGTGATAAAAATGCATAACAATACAACAAGTTTAGGCTTTGCTATTAAGGCAGGGCGCAAAAAGAAACATCTAACCCAGATGGAATTATCTGAAGAGCTGGGCATTACTCCTCGCTATTTACAAGCCTTGGAAAACGAAAGGAGAACGCCCAGCTATCCTCTTCTTTCCCGTATTCTCTCTTATCTGGACATTCCGCCAGAAAGCATATTTTTTACGAAAGATGGGACAATGTCTAAAGAGAAGGAACAACTTTTGTATTTGATCAAAAACAAATGTGATGAAAGAGATGTTTCTATTCTTCTCTCCACTGCTATTGCCCTTGTCAACACAAGGGAGTAGGCTGTATCTTTAAAGCAAACAGGATCTTAATTCTTCTCCTGTCTTTGGACTCAAATAAGCTGGGGGAATATCCAATACCGTCTTGCATCCCTTTTGCCCTTCTTTGGCAAGGCGGTAAGCTGCCCTGGCATAGGCTACTAAGACAGAAGAAGTAAATTCTGGATTGGAATCTAACTTTAAACTGTATTCTATAAGATGGGCGTTTTCTTCTTCCCAACCCGTCCTTCCACTGCGAATGACAAAGCCTCCATGAGGAATACCCATATGATCTCTCTTTAGCTCTTCCTCACTAATAAAATGTACTCTTGTGTCATAATCTGCAAAATAATTTGGCATTGTGACAATTTCTCTCTCAATTCTTTCTTTATCCCCATTTTCATGTAGAACTACATAGCATTCCCTCATATGTTTCTGTCTTGGAGTCAGCTCCTTATTCTCTCCATTTCTTACAGAATGCAAAGCCTCCTCTACAGGAATCGTATACTGGCGGGCATCCTTCACCCCCTCTATCCTGCGGATGGCATCGGAATGTCCCTGACTTACTCCTTTTCCCCAAAATGTATACTCTTTTCCTATTGGAAGTATGGTCTCTGCATATAAACGATTTAAAGAAAACATTCCTGGATCCCAGCCACAAGATATAATTCCAATTTTCCCCCCTTCTTTTGCCGCCTTATCCACCTCTTCAAAATGCGCTGGAATATTTGCATGGGTGTCAAAACTATCTACCACATGAAAATTTTTAACAAATTCCTTTGTCTGCGTTGGCAGATCGGTTGCACTTCCTCCGCATAAAATCATCACATCAATTTTTTCTTTCCAGTTTTTTGCTTCTTCCACACAATAGGCCTTCACTCCTTTTGTTAATAATGAAATGCTTTCTGGAGGTCTTCTTGTAAACACTCCCCGAAGCTCCATATCTGGATTTTGCTTTACTGCACACTCTACTCCCCTTCCTAAATTTCCGTAGCCTAAAATTCCAATTCCAATGCTCATTGATTACTATCTTCCTTTCTTTTCATTCTGTAATATTTCCCAACTTATTTTACAACATATTCCCTATATTTCCTATAGTCTTTTTCATGGCACCTTACTTCCATTTTTATTCCCTGATTTACATACTCTTGATATGTTACCTGGGCATTTTCATTCAAATAAGATACTAGGCCTCCACATGAGTAGGGAATGAAAAAACATGTATCTCTATAAGAGGCATAGGCCTTTTCCTGAATCATTTGAAGTAATTGTTCCATCCCCTTCTCTTCCTTCGCCGACATGTAAATCTTATTTCCCACTATTTTTGGAATTGTTTCCTCAGGAAATGTTTCCTTATTTACTACTTTATCCCCTTTATTCATTACATAAATGGTAGGAATCATCCCTGCCCCCAGCTCCTCCAAAGTCTTCTTTGTCACTTTCATCTGTTCTTTATAATGGACATGAGAAAAATCTACAACATGAAGGAGCAAATCTGCATACCTTACTTCGTCTAATGTGGAACGAAAAGCTTTAATTAAATGGTGGGGAAGGGCGCTTACAAAGCCTACTGTATCCGAAAGGAGAAAATCCTTATTGTCTCCCGGGCATATTTTTCTCACTGTAGTATCCAGGGTTGCAAAGAGCATATCCTTTGCCATGACCATTTTCTCCTCTTTCTGGCTGCAAAATGCCAACATTTTGTTCATAATCGTTGATTTGCCCCCATTTGTATAACCGACAAGGGCTACTTTTGGAAGAGAAGATGTATTTCTTCGTTTTCTCTGAGTATTTCTGTCTTTGTCTATCTCTTCCAATGTCCTGCGAAGCTCTCCAATTCTTTTTTCAATTTTTCTTCTGTCTAATTCTAATTTTTTCTCGCCAGCCCCTTTACTGCTTAAACTTCCACTGGCTCCTCCCTGTCTGGACAAAGAGGCTCCTATTCCTGAAAGCCGAGGAAGCATGTATTGAAGTTCTGCCATTTCCACCTGCATCTTTGCCTCCCTTGTCTTGGCCCTCCTCTTAAATATTTCCAATATTAGACTTGTCCTGTCCAAAACAACAGCTGGTATTTCCTTTTGCAAGTTTCGCAGCTGGGAGGGAGAAAGAGAATTCTGAAAAATAATATATTCTGCCTCTAGACTTTTTACCCTCTCTCCTATTTCTTCTACTTTTCCCTTTCCTACATAAAACGTTTGATTCCTTTCAGAAACATTCTGATCTATTCTTGCCACTGGCTCCATGTCACAAGCTTGTGACAGACTTTTTAACTCTTCCATGGAATAATCAAATTCTATATCCCCTTGTTCCTTGACTCCCACTAGAATCACTTTACTTTTTCTTTCCTCATTTTGTATTTGTGTCATAAAATTCCTACTCCTTCCTAATCTTAGAAACTCTAGGCGGAGTCTATCTCTTTTCTTTTCTATTGCAAAGAGAACTCTATATAAAGAAAAATCTATAAAAATTCCATCAAAAAAGAGACTGACTCTGCCAATCAAAAACAAAAATTCTAATTACAGATTCTCCTTTTTATGAAAAAATCCTTTTCCATAAAAAGGAAAATCTGCTTTTATAGGAAACTTCAATATTTCTTCCTTACATTTCCCTTTTAGAATTTTTGTCTTATCTTATCTTCATCAGTCTCTTAAACCTCTTTTACCTTTCTCTCTCTATCTTATATCCATTGATAGCTTATGTCAAGAATAATATAGATCACCCTTCTGTTTTATGGGTTCTCCACTCATTTCTTAATTTAAATTTACCTGCCAGATCTTTTAAAATATTGGCCTGATCCGACATTTCTCCGCTGGCAGCAGCACTTTCTTGGGAAGTGGCTGAATTGGTTTCTACAACAGCAGATATTTGATCCACTCCCGTTACAATATCTTCAATGACACCTTTTTGTTCTTCGGAAGCCTCCACAATACTGGCTACATTGTCTACGACCTCCTTGGCCCCTCTGGCCACTGCTGCCAGGGCATCTGCCGTTTCCCCTGCAATCTCTGTCCCATTTCTTACTGCTCTTAAAGATTCTTCAATTAGCTCCGCTGTGCTGCTAGCCGCCTTTGCACTTTCTGCTGCCAGCATTCGCACTTCTCCAGCAACGACTGCAAAACTCTTTCCTGCCTCTCCTGCCCTAGCCGCTTCAATTGCCACATTTAAGGCCAAAATATTTGTCTGGAAGGCAATATCTTCAATAGTTTTTATAATATTTCTGATTTCATTGGAAGAATCTGTTATCTCTCCAATTGCCTCTGTCATACGGTTCATCTTCTCATTACTCTCTGCCAGCTCCTGGCCTAACTTTAGCACTTCCTCCCTCACCTTGGCTGCATTCTTTGCATTTTTCCCTGCCTGTTCAAATACATTATTTACTGCACTAGAAAGTTCCTGTATAGAGTCAGCCTGTTCCGATGCCCCCTTAGCCAACATCTGAGATGCCCCAGACACCTGTCCAGAAGCATCTGCTACTTGATCCGCAGAATCGTTTATTTTCTTTAACATATTGTTAAAATTATTTAAAATACTGTCCATAGAATTTTGGATACGGACAAAATCTCCTTTATACTCTTTCTGAATAGCAATGTCCAAATTATTGTTTGCAATTTGCTCTAACGTATTGGATATCTCGTCAATCATATTCTGTAAATATTCTGCTGTCTTTCCAAATGTACTGGCCAAAAGGCCAATTTCATCCTCTGTATGAACTCCTATATCCACATTCAAATTTCCTTCTGAAATCTCTTCTGCCGCTATGACAATCTCCTGAATAGGACTTAACATTTTCTTTAAGGAGCTTACAACAACAATAATCATGACAATGTTGGCTGCTATAGCCATTACTATTTGCAGTGCAGCTGCGGTAACAGTGTCTCTATGTACGTCTTTTGCAAGAACTGTATTGACAATAGCCCATGTATCCTCTCCTGCGTTTAATCTGCTGACAAACTTATACACATTTGCTTGGTCCTCATCTTTGCATTTTATGAAAAAATTGTCTTCTTCCCCCATTCTACTCATTACTTCTTCATAATCTTTTGAAGTGCCAAAAGTATCTGCCATGCTTTCTCCTAATAGTTCAGGTCTTGTGCTATGATAGACAACCGTTCCATCTTTCATGCCTATAGAATAAGTAATGGAAGGAAATTCTTCTTGTGTCCTGTTAATTGTCTCAAAGCGTTCCATGGAAATGTCTACAAAGGCTACCCCCTTTATTTCATTATTGTATATAATAGGTGATGACATTGTAATCATTAAAAGACCATTTAAAGAATCTATATAAGGTTTTGTGGCGGCTAACCCTCCTGTCTCCAAAGCCTTCTGATACAACTCCTTTTGACTGTATTCTTCGTGTTTTCCCCTTTCACTGACAATAGGAGTCCCAGAACTGTTATCCACATATACAGCATAGTTTTCTTGATTATCCACATACCCATAAGGTTCAAAATAAAGGCCCACTGCCACAATATCCATACTGTTCCTAGTTTCGCTTGTTGCATTGGATACCATGAACTGTTCCATCTCAGCTTCTTTAGGGGTGAGATGAAGTCTGGGATAAACAATACTCTTTTCTGTCCTTGCCAATTGTCCAGATTCCTCTATTTCTTTATATGCATCAGCCATAAATGTCGTCATGCTGGCAACAGTTATTTCTGCATTATTGAGGACATCCTGCACAATTGCCCCATCGGCCATTGTCATAGCTATAAGCTGTCCTTCCTTCGCCTCATTCATATGGGTTTTAATATGAAAAACCGATACGAAAATAAAAATTAAAAAAATAGCGGATAATGTAAAACATATAATTCGAGCTATTTTATCTGACAATTTATGTTTTTTCATAAATTTACCTACGCCTTTCTCTTTTCATGCTTTTAGCG
>CANOLZ010000094.1 GCA_947567075.1 uncultured bacterium | reverse complement strand
GAGATTTTCCAAATAATCAACAAATGTCTTCCATCGTTCTTCCATGCATAAACCTCCCTCTTCACTATCTACCAATAAGTTACCTTTCTATTCACTTTTGGAATATACTTTATAAGCCTGTCCTAATACTTTCAAAATGTCTCCATTTATGTTACCATAAATTAGTATTCTGTACAATGTAGCATAAATACTGAATTTATGGAAAAAATTCAGCAGTTTACAGCCCCTAAAATCCCATTATATACACTCAAACAGTATCAAATAAGAAGCACATAAAACACTATTCATAAAAAATCACCGCCTATGAGATTCCCAATTATATCCTTTTCCCTTCTTTTTTAGGTACTCTGTAATCTTTAAGGCTCCATTTTTTTGGCATCCTCCTGTATCTTCCCGACGGTTTCCAACCTTTCCTTTTCTCACCCCCATTCCCTTAAATTCATTTGTATTATTGTAATTACATATGAAGAAATGCAGATTATACTTGTGGTTGCAATTCTAAATTTGAAAAATAAGAAATAGCCGTCCTGCCCTCTGGTAAAGGTAGGATGGCTATTTCTTAAAAGCTGTTCTATTTCGCCGGGTCGGGTGAGTTGCGTTCACCTTCCAGCTGTCCTGTTAAGTATATTATATATTATTTGAAATACCTCTGTAGCGTTGCAATGGAAACAGTGTAAAAATCTCCAGAATATAAACTGGTAGCTCTCTACCAACAATGGTTAAAAATAAAGTTTCCTGCCATAATATATTTTCCGCTTCATAATTTCCCAAGTTTGGTTTTTCCCTTTTACAAGAAGATATGGATAAAATAAAAACTATGGACATAGGCCACATTGAAATTATCAATCATTTTGATCCTAGATGGATAAAAATGATCCACACAATAAAATTTTAAGAGAAACAACCTATATGTAAAGGGCTAAATCCACCTTTGCCTGGCTTGTGAACAATTTCTAAGGAGTTCAACAACAGGATGCATTTGCATCTTTTTTCCATACAAATGTAACCTGCCCTTGTGGCTCTTACCTTTACAAATGTTTATGATACCAGTCAATGATATCCTTTCTGTTGTCTGCAAACCATTGTGTTGTAACATAAACATTTTTCCCTTTGTACACAATCGGTTCTTTTCTATATCTCATGATATTGCTGTTTCCCCTATTATCCTCCCTGTTATCTGCTAAAATAGGATAATCTGTTTTGCTAAATAATTGTTTGGAGTATTTCTTTTCTTTGAGTTTCTCTATCTCCTCGTCTGTCATATTACCCATCTCAAATATTTTTTTGATTAATTCAAATGCCAACGAGCCTACTTTCAGTACACTATAAGTGCTTTCGTCATGAATATTGAATTCTCCCTTATTTTTGTCTATTTCTAGCTTTTCATCAAAGGGAATGCCGTCTTTATCAACCCATTCTTTTTGTCCCCTTGCATTTCTTCCAAGGACAAGGGAAGCTGCTAGAGAAATATTTTCTAATTCATAATCCTTTTGAAAAATTCCATCTACAATAACCCCCTCCCTGCATAGGTTTTCCCGAAGCCTAAACCCATTTGGAGAAGTTACAGGAAATTTCTCTACTACCTCATGGGACACCTTACTCCCTTCTTTTATAATAAACCCTTCCTCTGTAGGATAGCCAGCTGCTTTAGCTCCCCTTTTATCTAAAATAAAAAATAAGGTCTCCTCCTCTTTTGTCCTATCTTTTTTATCTCTTCTTTCTATGTAGGAAAGCTCCCAGCATTTTATAAATGTGTTGATCAATTCCTCCTGTCTTGCCTCTACAACTTCAGGGGTCCATACTTGTTCACTTAGTACCTGGGTTGCCAAAGGATAGGTTGTCGTTCCATTTCTGCCTTTAAAATAAATTTCTTTCTTCTTATCAAAATCATAATTCTGGGCTTGGGAGTTTTTCTTCCTTGTTAAAGGCACTAAGTTGGCAATGCGGTTTTTCCATTTTCCCTGCACTTCTAAATCTGGCCACCATTTATCCCATTGGGATCCTGGCGGGATCGTTTGGGGAAGAACATGTTCTATCGTCAGTATCATTGGTTCAAAATCAAACACCGCCGCCCCATCGCTTACAAATTCATTCAGCCTCAATATAATAAAATTTCTCCTCACTCCTGTCAGTTTATATATTTCACCATTTAATACTTTTACAAATTCTTTCTTCTCACTGTTTGTCAGTTCTATTGATGACAAAGAATCCTGGATGCTGTGATCTGGGTTCATCTCCATTTCCTCTAAAAGGAGTTTATACCGATCAATTCGATGGTTAATATCTTTTGACGTAATATGGAGAAAGGAGGCTAGGCGTTCTAACTTTTTCATAAACCAAAGGACATAATCTGGCTCATTTTTATGTTCAGCGAGAAATTTTATGGCTGAAGGCATCCAATCGGAATTTCCAATTTTGTTTAGCCAGAACAAATGTTTGTTCACCTGTTCCTTATTTTTCTCCCCTGCATATTTCTTTTGAATAAGCATTGTGTAAGCTTCTGCGTAAGGTTCTAAAATTTCATCAATTAATTCCTTAGGAGAAATTTTTGTCAGTACTCTTTCCCGAAACTCCAAAAGAAGATTCTGCTTTGGTTTGGCTTTTGAAAAAATCATATTTGTATGGGTAAATACATCATTAAAACCTGAACGGGAAGTTTGAACTTCTAAATCCTCCCATTTATCAGTATAATATGGCTGTTCCTTTTCTGGTATCTGCCCTATAATATCTGATTTAATAATATCTACAGGCATTAAGTTTAAGCCTCTGCTGTTCATAACAGAGAAAACCCGAAAAGCCGACTGCTGGCTTTTGGAATAAACAGCTACAAGATAACATCTTGTTACTAAAAATTTACAAAATTCCGTAATCTTTTTCTCGTCCCCTAAAAAGGCATCCTCCATCCTTTTTATAAGTAATATGCAATTTTCCCTTATATGCTCCTGGGACTCTGTGGGCAGACTCACCCCATCTGTCCCCATAAGTTCTGACAATTTTACGTTCTGTATATATTTATTAAAAAATACTTGATCCTTTTGTCTAAGATGGAGCCTGGGCATAGGATCCAGCCCTTCTAACTCGTTTCCTGGCTCTCGAAGGTATTTATAACAATTGATTCTGTTATTTCCCGTCAAATAAGAGGCAATCACTGCAAACAAAATAGTTAATGTAGTTAATCTCTGCTGACCGTCTATCACATCTGAGCGAGGCTTATCCTCCTCTTTAATAAGAACAATGCTTCCAAGAAAATAATTATCTGTCTCCTCTTCCTGAAAAAAATGGAAGAGATCGTCAAACAACGTTTCTGTCTCCTCTTTTGTCCATGCATAAGGTCTTTGGTAAGCTGGAATGTAGTAATCAAATTCCTCGCTGAATATTTTGCTTAAGGGATACTCTTTTCCTGTAATTTTATTTCCCATACTCCTGTCCCTTTCCCATTCTTTCTTCTTATGGCATCCTATCTAACCTTTTCTTTGCTTCCTTCCATGTAGGATAAAATTCTTCCAAAAGTTTATAAAATCTTTTCGTATGATTTTTTTCCATTAAGTGTGTAAGTTCATGGATGATCACATATTCTAGGCAGTCCATTGGTTTTTTTGCAAGTTGAAGATTTATCCAGATTCTTTGTTTATTTATGTTACAAGTTCCCCATTTTGTTTTCATGTTCTTAATCCGAAATTCATTGGCATGTATGCCTGTCCTCTTTTCACATTGCAAAGCCATTGTATATAGAACTTTCTTTAATTCTTGCCGATACCACTCTACAAAAACTTTTTCCCTTTCTTTCCTTGTTATCCCTTCTGGCACAGTGAAAAGAATGTTTGTAGGCATTTTTTCTATCTTACACTTTCCTCCCCCTTCCTTCACCTGTAATTCATAGGGCTTGCCCCACAAATAATGGAGCTCACCACTTATATATTTTCTCCTGTTCTTGCGTTCCTCATCCAATATTCTATCTCTCATCTTTCTAATTTTTGAAAGATTGTTACAAATGAGCTTCTTAATGTCTTCATCCTTCCATTTTGTTGGAGCGCTCACAGTGACTATCCCTTTTTCCTTTACCCGTATATAGAGATTTTTCATATTTCTTTTCCGAATGATCTCTATCGGAAGACCTTCCATGACCATTTCCTTTTTATTCATTGTGCTTCCTCATTTCTAACTGTATGAAGACTTATCAAATGGATTTTAGCTTATAGGAACTTAACTCTTCCACCCCTTCAAATTTCTCAATAATCCATTTACAATAGTTTAAAATATCGTTGGCGCTTCGATTGCCTTCTATATAAAGGTCGTCTGCAATTTTGATTGGCGCCCTCATATTTGCGCTATTGTCATCTATTATTTTCGTTGTTTTCCCCTTAAAATCATTGTGCATTCGAAGGCTGCGAAATATTTGCCTGTCATACTCATAAAAAAATTCACATGTTTTTTTCAAAAAATCTCTCCAAGAAGAGACAGAAAAAACTTCTCCTAGTATTTCCAGTTCTAAAGGACTTCGTCCAGTGACATTCACCTCATCACTAAAATCAAATTCTGTCCTGGCGTCCATTTCTGTGTTTACATTATTTATAATGTTTGGGCACTTCCAGATTTCTACTACATCTTTTATCAATGCCTCGCTGCGGGCTAGAATCTCCCCTTCATTCCATTGTTTATACTTGGCAATGTCTTTTGTAATACATATATTTGACTGACTATAAAGGACTCTTTTCTCCTGGAAACTTCCATTGGAAAGCTCAGAATTATAGCCGCTTAATGTAAGGTTTCCAATGCAATGAAGGTATTTTTCATAGATTTCCTGGGCTCCTTTTCCAAGATCCAGCTTCCATTTTACAGATAAAGTCTGGGGCATAATATGTTCAATAGTAAGAGAATCAAAGGCAACTGTCTCTTTGCTCTTTTTACCCTCAATTTGTTCTAGTACAAATTTGATATGGGGGAATTTATAAGAATTTCTAGACAATAACCTCTCTCTTAAAGTACTATTATTAGGAAATGCTGCTTTTCCCTTTTTTCCAGCCAGAACAGAAACTACCTTTTCATGGAGGGGAAGACCATCAAATCGTTCCATATCTTTTGCCATTGTTGCAAACACTTTGTTTAATACATTCGTAGGCATTTCACAAAGGAGTCTTCTCATAACGTAGGACAAAATGACATCCATTGTCAAACAAATATGCTCTTCTTCTATTTTATGACGTTCATAAAAATCATGAAAAATGCTCAATAGAAAGGGGTAAACAACTGTGGATTTTAACTTCTGAAGTTGAAGAAGTCTTTCATTGATAGTTGTATTAGGACAATGGCAAAATTTAAACCAGCTATAGTAATTTCCATATGTAATCAGTTCCTTCAAAAAGCATTCGGAATCCCCCTGTTGTAATTTTTGATAGTATCTTTTAAAACTAGTGTAAACATCATCTTTATTTGGAATATTTCCTGTTTTCAATGTTAAATAGTCCCGCACATAATCTGAAATCATAGCGTCTGGCAGCATTTGCTCTAGTTTTGTCCAATATTGATTATAAAGGCGTTCCTGCTTACAATACTCCTGTCCCATTAAAAGATAATTTCGAATCAAATCCGCCTGGGTGAGATCCAAACCTGTAGAGTTTAAAGACTCAAAAATAAGCTGGGGATTCTCCTTTTTTTGATTCAGCTCAATGTAAACAATTTCTAATTTCTGAATGCCCTCATAAATTTTTTCCGGCGTAAGCTCCGATTTATCCATTAATTCCATAAACAATTGATAATTTGTGAGAATGGCTGATTCCTTTACATGATCAAGCTCATTATCAATGAGATTTTGAAAATTTTTTGCGTCTGATTTCATTGGCTTTAATTTTATTCTCAATGTCTCTGGACACCGGCGGTTTGTTAAATATGTCTCATAAATATCTGCTTTTAATTCTTCATCTTTGCTGGAGTCCACAATAGCCTTTAACAAAAGCATGATCGTTGTCAGTCTCTGTTGTCCGTCAATCACTGTAAAAGCCCGAAATGTAGCTGTAGATCCTCCTTCTGCATAGACAATGGTTCCCATAAAATGGCTGGTTCTCCCTGCATCCTTTGCAATGGATGCAATATCATTAAATAAAGTTACACATTGGATTTTTTTCCAATCATAATTTCTTTGATATACAGGAATATAAAAGGTTCTTTTACTTGCTCCGATAAACTCCAATAAGGACAGGTTATCTGCTTTCAACTTTTTTCCTCCGTCATTTCATTTTTAAAAAGACGCTCCATTACAAAAATTGTAAATCATCACATATATTTCCATCTTTCTTATTCCTATCATATCAAACTATCTTTTAAAATTCTACCTTATTCTTCAAAATGCACGGGTGACTTTCAAATGTCCTTACATAAAAACAATAGAATCCACGCTTTGCGAGGATTCTATTGTCATAAATAATATGAGATGTAAGAAAACATCCCATATTATGTAAATTAATTTTCTTTCTTTAATGTCACTTCTTTTGTCACATTCATCATGGATACTTCATAGCGCAATTCTTTATTGGAATATGTAAATATTTTTGTATCATCTGTCGATGCCAAAAGCTCCACATCGGTTTTTTCCTTATCCCTTTGGGAAGTCCAACTATACTCTTCTACATATTCTGCTGGAGCCTCATAGGTTCCTATCCAATATACGGATCTGGAATTTCCATCATCGGATACCCAGTCTATGGATATAACATCCGATGTAACAGAAGCTTCCATCCATGCCCCATCATTCACCTCTGACTTCCATGTTCCAGATAAATCCACAGGCTCCTTTGAAGCCTCTTCCTTTCCTCCGCAGGCTGTTAACAAAAACACGGATAAACACATACACATCATTAAAAAGTATTTTTTTATCATTTTAGTCCCTCCTTCGTCGAAAATTATATCATACAGCTTTCCATTTGTCACCTAAAATTCAAAGGAAGTAAAAGGAAAGAAATGCGTTTCATCCTTCTGGAAAGTTAGGAATTTACTTCCCTATAGAGGAGAGCTAAAATAGTGGATGTGCTTCCTAAAATCTGTGGATTAAAAAAAGATTTTCCATTACTATAGTCCATGGAAAACAAAAAAATCGTTGTAACCCTTAGGTTTGCGGTGATAAGGAAGTATTCTCAACAACTTATCAATAACGCTGACAGACAGGGTTCAAACAAAAGCAGAGAATATATCACTTTCTTTAGTGGTCTGTTCTCTGCTTTTCTGTTACGCAATAGGACGCCATTTTTGAGGGCAGACATATAAAACCCTTACCCCGCCATTTCTACACTCGCAAATCCGCATAAATCAAGGACAAAATAACTCCTACTGCGTAACAAGCCCCAAAATAAATTGAGGGCGAAAGCAGTTTACTGATTTCGTCCTCTTGACTGTCCAAAAGCAAAGGCGTGAAAAGCTGTCAAGGGCGCGTAGCGCGAAGTTTACCCTTGACAGCTTTTCCTGTCTTTGCTACTTCCTAACGGTCGAAGCGGAATTTCAATATGGCTTCAACCAGTTTTGCCTTTAGCCTGTCCTGCGTATCGTCATTGATATGCCCCTTATACATAGACAGATATTTGATGTGTGCGGTGTAGTGCCGCAATACTGCGTCTACCGCTTCCGGCTCTCCGGCAACGGCTTTTTCGATTACCTCAAAAGGTATCAGCTTTTTGTTCCTCATGTTTCAATTTCTCCCATTCTTTTCGTAACTGTTTCAGCGCAACATTTCTTCTGTGGTTTATCGTACTTCTGCAACGCCCGTACAGCCTGCCGA
>CANOLZ010000093.1 GCA_947567075.1 uncultured bacterium | reverse complement strand
TATGTGCAGGTCCCCACTTGATGACTACAAAGCCAGTGAAAGCTTTTAAACTTTTAAAATTGGCAGGAGCTTATTGGAGGGGAAATGAAAAAAATAAGATGCTCACAAGAATTTATGGAACCTCTTATCCAAAGGCAGGAGAGCTAGAAGAATATTTAAAAAAATTAGAAGAAGCGAAAAAAAGAGATCACAGAAAACTGGGAAAGGAACTTTCCTTATTCACTCTTATGGACGAGGGGCCAGGTTTTCCCTTCTTTCTGCCAAAGGGAATGATTTTAAAAAATCAACTCATCGATTATTGGAGGGAAATCCATACAAGGGAAGGATATGTGGAAATAGCTTCTCCTATTATGTTAAATAGAACTTTATGGGAGACTTCTGGACACTGGGATCATTACAAAGAGAATATGTATACAACAGTAATTGATGATGAAGATTTTGCAATTAAACCAATGAATTGTCCAGGAGGGCTTCTTGTATATAAGTCCCAACCTCACTCTTATCGGGATCTTCCTATACGAATGGGAGAGATTGGCCTAGTTCACCGTCATGAAAAGTCAGGGGCTCTCCACGGTCTTATGAGAGTACGATGCTTTCATCAAGATGATGCACATATTTTTATGACAAAAGAGCAGATAACAGAGGAAATTAAGGGGGTTGTACGGCTAATTGACGAAGTTTACCATTTGTTTGGATTTAAATATCATGTGGAGTTGTCTACAAAGCCAGAAAATAGTATGGGAAGCGACGAAGACTGGGAGATTGCCATCCATGGACTAAAGCAGGCTTTGGAAGAAATCGGCCTTCCCTATGAGGTAAACGAAGGGGATGGAGCTTTCTATGGTCCCAAAATTGACTTCCATTTAGAAGATTCCATTGGAAGAACATGGCAGTGCGGGACTATCCAGTTGGATTTTCAACTTCCTTTAAGGTTTGAGGCAGAATATATAGGGGCCGACGGAGAGAAGCATCAGCCTATTATGGTACACAGAGTTGTATTTGGGTCGATTGAGCGATTTATTGGAATTTTGACAGAGCATTTTGCTGGAAAATTTCCTACATGGCTTGCCCCTGTCCAAGTGAAAGTATTGCCAATTTCTGATAAATTTTTTGATTATGGGAAAAAAGTCTATGATATGCTAAGAAAAGAGGGAATTCGCACGGAAATAGACGAGAGAGCTGAGAAAATTGGATATAAAATTCGAGGGGCAAGACTGGAAAAAGTTCCTTATATGCTCATTGTTGGACAAAAGGAAGAAGAAGCAGGGCTTGTATCTGTTCGAAGCAGGTTTTTAGGGGATGAAGGACAAAAAGATTTAAAAGAATTTATTACATCTATACAAAAGGAAATATCAACCAGAGTTATAAAGGAAGAAGAGGAAAAAGAATCAGAGTAAATAACAAAAAGATGGGTATAGAAATCCTTATTTTGCAAAAACTATAAAAAAGAAAATAAGGAGGAATAGACTATGACCCAGTTATGTTGTAATGCAGAAAACTGTTTTTATAATAAGTCTGAATGTTGTTGTAAAGGCGATATTTCAGTGGAAGGAGATCAAGCCTGGGCATCGGACGACACATGTTGTTCCAGCTTTAGAGAGCGAGGGATCGATTCTTATACAGACTCTTCAATAGAACCAAAGAGGGAAATAGAAGTTTCTTGTGATGCTGTGAATTGTGTTTATAACGATAATTATTCTTGTGGGGCAGATAGAATTGGAATTTCTGGAAAAAATGCATCTGTGTGTGATCAGACAGCATGTGCAACTTTTCAGGAAAAATAATTAGGATCTTTGAGCCCACGATGAAAAAATGCTAAGAAAGTCCTCCACCTTAAAAGGCGGGGGATTTTCTATTGACATTGGCAAAATTTTATGTTAAAGTTAAAAAAGTATTGATTATCAATACATAAAAAAGCAGAGTATCCACTCTCACCCTGAGGCAAGAAAGCTATCAGGCGTATCTTAAGCAAAAAAGACAGAATTTATAGGAATGAATTCTGTGTAGGTGAAAATTTTTGTATGGGAATCTGTGGATAGCTTTGCTGTCCATTTTTTTATTTTATTTAGGAAGCCCTTCGAAAGTTTCTTAATAGAATAAAAAACAATAATCACACTGGGGCTAAGAAGAAAGATGTCTAAAGAAGCAGACAGCCCTAGGCGGTGAATCTTGCTTGCAAGATTCTTTTCTATTATATGCATGGAGGTGCACAACAATTAGCGATTTAATGATTAATGAACAAATCAGAGACAGAGAAGTACGTCTGGTAGGTGCAGACGGAGAACAATTAGGTGTCATGTCATCCAGAGAAGCAATGAGAATTGCAGAGGAAGCAGGGTTAGATTTAGTAAAAATAGCTCCTACTGCAAAACCCCCTGTTTGTAAGATTGTAGATTATGGAAAGTTCCGTTATGAACAGGCCCGTAAGGAAAAAGAAGCCAAAAAGAAACAGAAAACCATTGACGTAAAAGAAGTGCGTATGTCCCCAAATATTGACAGCAACGATTTAAATACAAAGGTAAATGCTGCAAGAAAGTTTATAACAAAAGGCGATAGGGTAAAGGTGACATTGCGTTTTCGGGGGCGGGAGATGGCCCATATGCAAAATAGTAAACATATCTTAGATGATTTTGCCGCCAAGCTATCAGATATAGCGGTTATTGAGAAGGAACCCAAAGTAGAAGGAAGAAGCATGACCATGTTTTTAACAGAAAAACGTTAAAATGATAGATTACATTAGGAAACAGGAGGAATAGACATGCCAAAAATGAAAACGAACAGATCAGCAGCAAAACGCTTCAAGGTAACTGGCACAGGTAAATTGAAGAGAAATAAAGCTTATAAACGTCATATTTTAACAAAAAAATCTGCAAAATTAAAAAGAAATTTAAGAAAAGCAGTGATGACGGATGCAAGTAATGTAAAAAATATGAAAAAAATTCTCCCATATTTGTAAACGGGGTTTTAGGAGGAATGAGACATGGCAAGAGTAAAAGGCGGAATGAACGCTAGAAGAAAACATAATAAAATTTTAAAACTGGCAAAGGGATACCGAGGAGCCAGATCCAAACAATACCGAATTGCAAAGCAGTCTGTCATGAGAGCGTTAGCTACTTCTTATGCAGGGCGAAAGGAGAGAAAGCGCCAGTTTAGACAGTTGTGGATTACTCGTATCAATGCGGCAGCTAGAATGAATGGATTATCCTATAGTAAGTTCATGCATGGATTAAAGCTGGCTGGAGTGGAAGTGAACAGAAAGATGCTGGCAGAGCTGGCTGTCAATGATGCTCAGGGATTTACAACTTTGGCAGAACTTGCGAAATCTAAGATAGCATAATTTTTTATGACGAGTAAAGAGTCCGCTTACGGACTCTTTTCCATTTTTAGGAAGGCTCGCACATGACAATAACTTTTTTGGGCGTTGTTTGAGCTGGAATACTACGGGTTGTATTGCCATATATAACAATGAGATTTCGATTAGCTAAATTTCCATCGTACATCTGCCCGTTTTCCAGGACAATATCTGTAGAGTCAGAAATATTTAACTTGAGGGTGTTATCGCTATTGACAAGGGAACGGTTAAAATAATCTACAGTTATGTTTTCCCATTGATTGTTCATGGCAACAACAACAGCTTGGAATTGGGGAGGATAGATGAGGGGAACAGGGGCATTTCCATCATAAAATCCAATAATAGGCATGCCTACCCCAAAACGCACATTATCGACAAAGTAAGTATCTGGCTGAATGACTAAATTTGTAATATTTCCCTGTTCGTCCATAACTTGGAATAGCTTTGTGCAACCATTAGCGCTAAAGTTGGAAATGCCTGTTACAGTTCCTTGCACATACATGAACTGCTTTTTACTAATAATAGAACTCATGGGAGGCCTGGAATGCATCTGGCCTAAGAAGTTCATTTTCGCAGCATCCATATTATCTGAAGGAATAACTTCTGTATAAAATTCAAGTTCATTATTTGGTTGGTTTACAGTATTTCTACCTTCCTGTGGGGTTCTATTTTGATTATTATTTTGGGTTGGCTGATTTTGATTCAAATGATAAAAATCCATAGTACACTCCAATAAATGTAGTTTTTATATCATATGCATAGAAAAAATTTTCGGGATTGCTTTTCAAAAGGGCAGCCATATTTTCCAACAGGAAAATACTTCTTTCATTCTTATTTGACAAAAGGATATAAATTATTTAAAATATAAAAGAAAAGATAACATAAAAGAAATAGAGAGGAGAAGAAAAGACAAATGAAAAAATTTTGGAATAGAATGATGTTAAGTATACTTTCATGCTTTGGAGTATTTATTATAGGCTTGTCAATGAATGTTTGGGGAGGGGAGATTCCAGTGCGGTCTTCTTATATTCCAACTTCAGGATGGAATGTAGCCGTTGTTCAGCAGCAGTTAGGAATTCCTATGGCTTTACAAGCTCAGATGCAGGCTGAGATTGTCCATTTAGCTCAAATTGCAGGACATGGACAAGCTCCTCAAGATATTCAGGAAGCAGTTGCAAGACACCAGCAGTTTGTTTTAAATCAACAAGCCTATGGGGGAGAGGTTCATGTTTACAATACATATGATAAGAGTATTACGACCCAGGCCCAGGTTGTGCTAAATGCTCTTGGATATTCCTGCGGAACGCCAGATGGAATTTTAGGAAATTCTACAAGGCAGGCTTTAATTCAGTATCAGATTGCTCATGGCTTTCTTCCTGATGGTACAATTAATCCTCAGACGAAACAAGGGCTTGGTATTTTTTAATATTGTCTATGGAAAAAAATTTCCCATGGGGCACCTTCCTTACGGAAAGTGTCCCATGGTTTGTATCTCAAATTAAATATTGTTGTGCTAAAAGGGTGTAACAAGTTGCTATGCCGTTTTTTGATGTTCTTGCAGCGTTGTTCTGTATATACTCTTAAAAATATTCGTCCATTTCTTTGGGAGAAGACCCTTGAAGAATGATTATAAAATTGCAGTATATTTCTACACTTTGGTAACTCTTGCCATCTTTGTATTCTAGTTTGCCGACTACAATCTTTCTGTATAAATCTCGTGTATGATTTCGGGAGTTAGCTCCGTAAAATGCATTACTTTCTGTGCCTTGCCAATAAAGTGATGTAAGCTTTTGGTTGGAATTTGTGCATTTTCAAGCTCTCTTTCCAATTCAGAAATGCTTACTTTTAAGTTTTCCTGCTCGTTTTCTAAAGACATTGGCATTGTAGCAAAATGGTCATCATTTATCTTTCCCGTTGCATTATCCTCATAAGGCTTTTGAATAATACTGTTCATCTCTCGAATACGCCGATTGGCTTTGTTAAGTTCTCAGCATTTTTTGTCAAGTTTGGCTTTCTTACATTCTACAAAGTTTTCAAGTTGCTGCCTTCCCCCCAATCCAAAGCCCTGTTATTGCAATTCCTTAATTTTTCGAGCAATTTCCTCTATAAATGGTACAAAAAAATCATCACTTTTCCCTGTTGGGTCATCAAGCTCCCAATTATCATCCAAAGCTCTGGTGATATAAGGACACCCAACATTACACCCCATTGAGATAGCTATGTCAGGTGAGGGAATTTTATCCGCTGTCTTGCTGTACTGGCTTTGTTCCATATCTTTCCCATAGATTTTGTTATAAGCTGCACAGCATCTTGATGAATTTGCGGTTTTGTTTCCGTTTCAGCGGAATAGAAATCAAATTTATCTCCTGAGAAATGTTTGCCAAGTGCTTTTGCAATCTGACTGTGACAGAAATTGTGAACGTATATAAAGGCTATTTTCTTTTTACCTATCATGAAAAACCTAATTTATATAGTAAAGCAACTATATCATCAGATTTTAATACCTTGCCCATTGATACAACTTTTTCATTCACTACAATGGCAGGCATACTCATAACGCCGTATTCCATTACTTTCTGCATATTGGTAATATATTCAACTTCTACAGAAAGTCCCATATCTGTTACTGCCTGCTTCGCATTTTCGTACTGTTCGAGACAGGATTTACAACCTGCCCCCAATACTTTGATACAGGAGATTTCATCATCTTTTAAAGCAGAGCAACACTGGGTTGCAGCGTTTTCCGCTTTATTTTCAGAACAGCCGTAATTGCAAGCACAAGCAGGTATTTTCTTTTCTTTTTCCTTTTTCTTTCCAAAACCAAACAATGCCATAATCATAACCTCCTAAAATTAAACAATTAAATATTGTACTGCGTTGAAGAAATAACCTACAATGATAATACCTCCTGTACATATTGCAATGAAAATGCCGAGCAATTTCGGTTTAACCGCCTTTCGAAGCATAATCATGGATGGGAGCGAAAGCGTTGTTACGCCCATCATAAAAGAGAGAACAACGCCAAGTAAAGCACCCTTTGCAAGTAAAGCTTCAGCAATTGGAATTGTGCCGAAGATATCCGCATACATTGGTACACCCGCAAGAGTAGCAAGAATGACACCAAATGGATTGCTTTCTCCCAATACTTTTACAATGAAATCTTCGGGTATCCAGTTATGAATAAATGCACCGATACCTACACCGATTAAAACATAAGGTGCAACCTTCTTTGCTGTGGAAACGACCTGTTCCCAAGCATATTTCATACGGTCTTTGAAATGCAATTCTTCCTGTGGAACATCAATAGCGTGGCCATTTCTTATAAATTCTTCAACTTGATTTTCAAGGTGCAGTTTCTCAATTAGAGTGCCGCCGACAACGGCAATAACCAATCCAAAAACAACGTACAAAATAGCAACTTTCCAACCAAAAATGCTCATCAGTAAAACAAGGCTGCCAAGGTCTACCATAGGCGAAGAAATCAAAAAGGAAAATGTAATACCAAGTTGTAATCCTGCACTTGTGAATCCGATAAAAAGAGGAATAGAAGAACACGAACAAAATGGAGTTACCGTTCCCAGCAATGCGGCAAAAATGTTCGCCCATATCCCATGAAACCTACGGAGTATCTTTTGTGTTCTTTCAGGTGGAAAATAGCTTTGAATATAGGAGATAATCAAAATCAATACACCAAGAAGCACCATAATTTTTATAATATCATAAACGAAAAATTGAATGCTGCCTCCAATGCGTGTACTTGTATCTAATCCACAAGCATTTAATATTGTTTCTATGAGCCGATTAAGCCAGCTCATACCGAGAACTTCACTTTGAAAAAAGTCCCATCCTGCCTTTAATGTTTCCATACAATACTCCCTTCATATTTATAAATCGAAATATATCTATTTATTTGTTTTAATGTAAGCCGTGGGGAAAAGTATGAATACTCTTACTTTTCACAGCACGACTTGTTTTCACTCACAACATCAAGTGTAGTCAATATCCTTAAACATTCCTTTGCCTGCTCAACACCCTTTTCTGAAATGGAATAGTAAGTCCATTTACCCTCTTTGCGACCAACAACAATTTCTGAGTCACAAAGGATTTTCATATGGTGTGAAAGTGTAGGTTGTGTTACATTGATTTCTTCCAACAATTGGCAAGCACATTTTTCGCCCAAACGCAGTAGTTTTATAATTCTAATGCGGTTTTCATCGCAGAACGCTTTGAAAATCATCGCCGTTTTCTTTTCATCCATTTACCGACCTCCTCTTTTACATTGATAGTTTTCTATATATTATTATATGCATTGTATAGATAAATGTCAATATGTTTTTTGGATTTTTTAAAAGAAAAATACGGCAGAGAAATCAATCTCAGCCACTAATTCTGACTAAGTAAAAATTAATATAGCATTCACAAGTTCCGTTGCTCTACTCTGAATGTTATTCATACTTCTCACTCACGCCATTAGTCGGTTGCTTTAAGTTGTTCAGTCACGCCCTCACATTCTGCCATCTGCCCCAC
>CANOLZ010000092.1 GCA_947567075.1 uncultured bacterium | reverse complement strand
CTAGTAGATCCAGGCTATTTGAAAGTAGCTGGTATTCCTTCTTCCTCCAAAGAAGGAGAGAAAGAAGCAAATAAAAATTTTATAGATTGGTTAGAAAAAAGAAAAGAAAGGGATACTCTTTATGTAAAGGAACTGGTCATAAAAGAGGGAGAAACAACACCGCCAAAACGATACAATTCTGGTTCTCTTATACTTGCTATGGAAAATGCAGGGCAGTTTATTGAGGATGAACAATTAAGAGAGCAAATAAAGGGAAGCGGCATTGGGACTTCGGCCACAAGGGCGGAAATATTAAAAAAACTTGTAACCATTCAATATTTTTCTTTAAATAAAAAGACACAGATTATGAAACCTACCCAGCTTGGGGAAATTATTTACGATGTGGTGGAGCAGTCCATAAAGCCTATGCTTAATCCAGAACTTACGGCTAGTTGGGAAAAAGGATTAACCAAGGTAGCCCAGGGAAGTATTACGAAGGAAGAGTATATGATGAAATTAAACGATTATGTGTCTAGAAGGACAAATATTGTACGGAATTTAAGGGCTCCATATGACATGAAAGAAAAATTTCAGAAACTGTCATGTATTTATGAAAAGGCAAAGAAGGAGAAAAAATAGGAAAGGATGGTAAGTAAAATGGAGGGAATTACAGTAGAAGAGCTGTATAATTTAGAGGAGACCATTGGGTCAGAGTTATTAAAAGGAGTTACTTATCCTTGGGAAGCACTGCCCCATATTGGAAATTATATTAGGGAATTGGGAAAAACCTTACATGAAAGGGAGTATGAAAAAATAGGAGAAGACATCTGGGTTGCAAAATCAGCCAAAATAGCTTCCACAGCTTGTTTAAATGGCCCTCTTATTGTGGGGAGGGAGGCAGAAATCCGCCATTGCGCTTTTATAAGGGGAAATGCAATCATTGGCGAAGGGGCCGTTGTAGGCAATTCTACAGAATTAAAAAATGTAATTTTATTTAATAAAGTACAGGTTCCCCATTATAATTATGTAGGGGATTCTATTTTAGGTTATAAAGCTCATATGGGCGCAGGTTCTATTACATCCAATGTAAAATCCGATAAAACCTTAGTCGTTGTAAAAAGTCATGGAAAAGAAATACCAACAGAATTGAAAAAGTTTGGAGCTATGTTGGGAGATGAGGTGGAAGTGGGATGTAATTCTGTGTTAAATCCTGGAACCATTGTTGGAAAAGGTTCTCATATTTATCCTCTATCTTCTGTGAGAGGAATCATCCCTTTGGGAAGCATTTATAAAAAACAAGGAGAAATTATAACAAAAAGCAGCTCTTGGAATTCTCATTAAAAAAGGAGAGAGAAGGCCATCTTCTGGCAGATCTCCTTGAAAAACAGTGGTAAAAAGAAGGGGGCTGTGGTATAATTTTCTTGAGAAGACAGGAGGTAAGGCGTATGAGAAATTTTCTGGTAGCAGGCTTAATACAAAATGAGACCATTGTAAAAGTAGACAGCATCCCTTTAGACTATGTTGCTGTTTCAAATGTGCCTCATTCCATTTACAGTGGAATAGGAGGGGCGGCATATAACGAGGCTTTGGCCTTGTCAGCCCTAGGGAACAAGGTGGATTTCCTGACAATGATTGGAGAAAATGATAAGAAATCAATGGTAAATCCACCAGAAAGTGAAGTGATCTTAAATACAGACTATGTACTTCCTGTACTAGATACTTTACCTTCTTCCGTTGTTTTATATGATAAAGAAAGGAACCAGCAGCGGTTTAAAGACCGGAAAAATGCTTCCAATGCTGTCTATCCTTTGGAAATTTTTGAAGAAAGAGCCCGGTTGGCAGACATGGTCGTCTTGACCAATGCTGCTTTTTGCAAAAATTTTCTAGAGACAGGGAAAAAAATGAATAAAAAAATAGCTGTAAATTTTAGAGAGTATCGGGAAGAGACAAGGAAATTCAATGAAGCTTTTATGGAGGAGGCGGATATTATCTACATTAGTGATTCTCATATTGTAGATGCATCCCATAGCTTTATTCAGGACTTAAGTAAAAAATATGACCCAGAAATTATTATTATGGGACAGGGGGCAAAGGGGCTTATTATTTATTCAAAGCAAAATGATATTTTGGCCCATTATAATACAGTGAAAACAAACAAGGTAGTGAACACCGTAGGCGCAGGAAATGCTCTGTTTTCCTGCTTTTTACATTATTATGCTCACAAGGCGGATCCTATTTACGCAATAAAGTGCGCTTTGCTCTTTGCCTCGTATAAAATTGGATTTATGGGTTCTTCCAATGGTTTTATGACCCAGGAACAATTAAAACAATGGTATGAGTTAATCTGGAGGGAAAAAATTGTAACATAATAAAAGAGCTGTTATTATAAGGCTGGGATTTCTTCCTAAAGGCTTCCTTGTTACGAAGAATGGAATATTTTATAAAAATATCTGGATTTTTTTCCTATTGTATGCGAAAATAAAATGATGGTTATGTCACTGGTTTTTTATAGAAACTGGAGGCGCAAAATAAATTTACATATTGAAATTGAAAGGAGTTTTCACATGATTTATTCACATGAAGTAGAAGAAATGTGTACAGTAGCACAAGGCGTCTGTCACGGTGCTGCTCCTATCCCAGAAGAAGCAAAATGGGTAAAAGCAAAAGAAGTAAAAGATATTTCTGGACTAACGCATGGCGTTGGCTGGTGCGCCCCTCAGCAGGGTGCCTGCAAACTTACATTAAATGTAAAAGAAGGAGTGATACAGGAAGCATTGGTGGAAACCATAGGATGTTCTGGTATGACTCATTCTGCTGCTATGGCATCTGAAATTTTGCCAGGAAGAACGATTTTGGAAGCTTTAAATACAGACTTAGTATGTGACGCCATTAATACAGCTATGAGAGAATTGTTTTTGCAAATTGCATATGGAAGGAGCCAAAGTGCATTTTCAGAAGACGGACTGCCTATAGGGGCAGGATTGGAAGACTTAGGAAAGGGTCTTCGTTCCCAAGTAGGCACTATGTACGGAACATTAAAGAAAGGTCCCCGTTATTTAGAGATGGCAGAAGGATATGTTACAGGGATTGCTCTGGATGCAGAAAACCATATTATTGGTTATCAATTTGTCAGCCTTGGAAAAATGACGGATTTTATAAAAAAAGGGGATGACCCAAATACAGCATGGGAAAAGGCAAGCGGTCAGTATGGAAGAGTGGCAGATGCAGTAAAAATTATTGATCCTAGAAAAGAATAATGGAAGGAGGAAATAGAAAATGGCTTTATTTGAATCTTATGAAAGACGTATTAAACAAATTGACACAGTATTAAACAGCTATGGAATTTCTTCCATTGAAGAAGCTGAAAAAATTACAAAAGATGCAGGTCTGGATGTTTATCATATGGTTGAGGGAATTCAGCCCATATGTTTTGAAAATGCAAAATGGGCTTACATAGTTGGTGCAGCCATTGCAATAAAAAAAGGATGCAAAAAAGCAGCGGATGCAGCAGCAGCTATTGGAGAGGGCTTACAGGCTTTTTGTATTCCAGGTTCTGTTGCCGATCAAAGAAAGGTTGGACTTGGTCATGGAAACTTGGGAAAAATGCTTTTGGAGGAGGAGACCGATTGCTTTGCATTTTTGGCAGGGCATGAATCTTTTGCAGCAGCAGAAGGGGCAATAGGAATTGCTGAAAAGGCCAATAAAGTACGTAAAAAGCCTTTAAGAGTTATTTTAAACGGTCTTGGAAAAGATGCAGCCCAGATTATCGCAAGAATTAATGGCTTTACCTTTGTGGAAACAGAAATGGACTATTACACAGGGGAGGTAAAGGAAGTATTTAAAAAAGCTTACTCGGAAGGCCCAAGGGCAAAGGTAAATTGCTATGGAGCCAACGATGTTACAGAAGGCGTTGCCATAATGCGAAAAGAAGGTGTTGACGTATCCATTACAGGAAATTCTACAAATCCTACCAGATTCCAACATCCAGTTGCTGGAACTTATAAAAAAGAATGTAATGAACAGGGCAAAAAGTATTTCTCTGTTGCTTCAGGGGGAGGTACAGGACGTACATTACATCCAGACAATATGGCGGCAGGGCCAGCATCTTATGGTATGACAGATACAATGGGACGTATGCATTCCGATGCTCAATTTGCAGGTTCCTCTTCTGTACCTGCCCATGTTGAGATGATGGGACTTATAGGAGCAGGGAATAACCCCATGGTTGGTATGACTGTGGCAGTAGCTGTTTCCATCGAGGAAGCGGCTAAGGAAGGAAAATTCTAAGAAAAGTCCATAATTTGGGGGTTAGTCAAACTGTAGAACGGTTTGGCTGGCTCTCTTTTTTGTCTGCAAGTCACCTACAAGAGACATTTTTGTTTTATGGTGGGTTGTCACTTTAGCGGGCATGGAGAATGTAGGCAGAAGAGTATTTTCCTACAGTGTCAGAGGCATTGTCTGTATTTTTAGTTGAATTAGCTTACAGATATATGCATTCAATTTATAACGTGAAAGTTTGGGGCATTCTATTGTAAATTTTGCTTACTGAGTGTATACACGACCTATGCTGGAAAAACTGGGGCATGAAATGAAAAAGATTACTCAATGGCAGCCATACAGAGTAATTCTTCAGTTTGAAGAGAAAGATTTTACGGATATATGATAAATAACAAAAAACAATTTCTTTTTCGGAATGGCCTGTCTGTTAAAAACAAGTTATAATTATAATGAAAGGAATATAAAAAAACAGTTTATGATAAGGCTTCGATAGATATATTGAGCAATTGACAGAAGATAAGGATGAATGGAAAGACACAGATTTATTTTCAATGAAATGGAATTTACCAGGTTATTTTATTTGAAATCTGAAGAAAACGATGTTTGGTTATGTTTCAAGAAATGAAGAAAAAAGGATAGCCTGTGCGTTGATGCTTGTCGTTGAAAAACGAATGAGTACTGCTTTTATTACTGAAAAAATAGAAACTGTTTGAAATATATATACAAAATGAATATATTGTCATAATGGTTATGCAAAAAAATATAATTTATCGTAAAAAAGAAAGGGATTAATAAAATGAATAAGGATGTATTTACGATTAAGGATATTGAAAATTTAGTCAAGCCAATCGCTAAAAAATATAAAGTGAAAGCAATATATTTGTTTGGTTCTTATGCCAGAGGTGATGCAGATGAAAACAGTGATTTAGATTTTCTGGTATGGGGTGGGGAAAATTTTAAGCTGACGCTAATTTTTTCACTTGCCGAGGAGCTGCGAGAGGTTTTGAAAAAAATGTCGATGTGTTTGAAATAAATGAAATTAACGAAGATAGTGATTTTTATAATACAGTTATGAGAGAAAGGTTGTTGATAGCATGAGATATTCAGATGAGCAGCGGGTTAAAAGAATTTACGAAAATGCCGTAAAACTACATGAGTATATAGCAGGCAACCATGTTAGGAAGGAAGGTAAATTCTAAAAACAGCAGATTTTCAAGGGATTTAGAAGTTTTAAGATAATGAATTTTTATGAACGCTAGTCAATGGCTCCTCCATTTCATGAAATGGAGGGCAGACAAAAAAGAAACTTACACAATAGCATGAAAAAATTTTGGCTGTGCTTCTGATTTCAAGAACCTTTGGCAGCAAGTGGGGAATCTATTAAAAAGTCTATTTATTCTATTTATATTTTCTGTAATACAATATGGTTTATCTCATCTTTTGCATAAAATTTTTGTAAGTGCAATCTATTTATATCATCTATCATGAGAATAAAAATTCCTTCTTTATGTAAAGATAAATTCAATGGCTTTTCTAGGAAATATTCGATTTTTTGCTATGATAATCTCTCAAAATATGGTATACTAAAGCCGTACGAAAAATAGATAAAAGAAAAAGTTTTTCGTAAAAACAAGAGCAATAAAATTTATATAAAATGGAGGGCTGAACAAATGAGTAGTGCTACACAAAGCTCAGCGAGTTTAAGAATTGCATCTTTGCTCGATGAAAACAGTTTTGTTGAAATCGGCGGTCTTGTAACGGCAAGGGCGACGGATTTTAACATGGAACCGAAAGAAACCCCATCGGACGGCGTTATCACCGGATATGGGGTCATTGATGGAAACCTTGTTTATGTCTATAGCCAAGATGCTTCTGTTATGAATGGATCAATTGGAGAGATGCATGCCAAAAAAATTATACATCTTTATGATATGGCAATGAAAATGGGAGCGCCCATAATTGGGCTTCTTGATTCTTCAGGTCTTCGCCTGCAAGAAGGGATGGATGCTATGAACGCTTTTGGGCAGATTTATGCAAAGCAGGTTATGGCAAGCGGCGTCATCCCTCAAATTACAGGAATATTTGGAAAATGCGCAGGTGGATTATCCCTTTTTTCTACATTGACAGATTTCACTTTTATGGAAGAAAAGGAAGGGAAACTATATTTGAATTCACCCAACGCATTGGATGGAAACTACGAAGGCAAGTGTGACACTACATCTGCAAAATTCCAAAGTGAAAGCAGTGGAATTGTGGATAGAATGGGGTCAGAAGCTTTGATTTTAGAACAAATCAGAGAACTGGTATGTATGCTTCCCCAAAATAATGAGGAAGATGCAAAGGAAGATGAGTGTACGGATCATTTAAATAGAACATGCCCTGCATTGGAGCAGTATGTGGGAGACCCAGCGATTGCATTGTCTCAAATTTCAGACAATGGCGTTTTTTTTGAGATAAAGGAAAACTTTGCAAAAGATATGGTTACAGGCTTTATAAAATTAAATGGAATGACCGTAGGTACAGTAGCAAACAGAACAGAGCGAATAGGGGCAGATGAAAAGGTGGAAAAGAAATTTGACCCTGTTTTGTCATGCAATGGTTGCTATAAGGCAGGGGATTTTATTCAATTTTGTGATGCCTTCCATATTCCACTTCTATCTCTTACAAATGTGACAGGATTTGAAGCTACTGTAGAATCAGAGAAGGGGATGGCTACCGCAGTGGCGAAGTTAACCTATGCATTTGCAAATGCCACTGTTCCAAAGGTAAATGTCATTGTGGGGAAAGCTTATGGAAGTGCTGGCATTGTTATGAATTCTAAGTCCATAGGGGCTGATCTCACCTTTGCATGGACAGACGCCAAAAACGGAACAATGGATCCTAAACTGGCAGCTCAGATAATGTATCAGGGAAAGGAGAGGGATGTTGTGGAGAAGAAGGCAAAAGAATATGAAGATCTCCAGTTAAAGGTTTCCCAAGCTGCAAGAAGAGGATATGTAGATCAGCTTATAGAAGCGGAAGATACAAGGAAATATGTAATAGGCGCTTTTGAGATGTTATTTACAAAAAGGGAAGAGCGTCCAGGAAAAAAACATGGTACAGTGTAGGCTAGGAAAGGCATGGTTATAAGCATGAAAAATCGTATGAAAAAAATATTATTTTTCTTCTGTACACTCCTTTTTGTCCTTGGACTGGCAGCATGTGGGAAAAAGGCAGAGACCCAGTCAAAGCTCACAGTAGAGGAAATTGAGTTTCAGACACAGCTTTTAGTAAATGGCCTATTGACCCAGCTGCCAAAAGAAGAGTTAGAAAACATATTGGACATGGAAGCAGAAGAGGTAGAAACAGCCATTAGGCAGCAGTTTTTACAATATGGATACTCATTAGCAGTAGATGGAGGAGGATTTCAGTCAGCAGTGGAATCCATGGTGACAGCAAAGGAAGAAATAGGTGGAATCAATGAAATACAAGCATACAATATTGTCATTGATGAAGATGGAGCGAAGGCTACGTCAGAAATAATAGGACAGACGAGAAATGCATCTATTGAAGTGGAGTATAATACTAGAGGAAAAATGACTTCAATTACAATAACGCCCAGGTACGCAATGAGCGAAGTAGTGACAAAGGCAGCCTTAAATACTGTATTAGGTATGGGGACTACCTTTTCCATTCTTATTTTAATAAGTCTGATTATTAGCTGCTTTTCTTTTATTCCTAAAATACAGGCAAAATATGCAAAGCAGCCAGTTGTTTCAGAAAAGAAAGAAGAAATGGTTGTTATAGAAAATGTTTCTACTGAGGATGAGTTATCCCGGGATTTAGAATTGTGCGCAGTAGTAACAGCAGCTATTGCAGCTTATGAAAGCGCAAATGGAGGCAGTGGGGAAGGATTTGTCGTTCGGTCAATTAAGAAATCAAATAAATGGCGAAAAGCCTAATTTACAGGAGGAATATAAAAATGAAAAATTATACAATTACCGTAAATGGAAACGTATACGACGTAACTGTGGAG
>CANOLZ010000091.1 GCA_947567075.1 uncultured bacterium | reverse complement strand
TTTAATTCTATGGGAGTATTTCCTTTTTCTTCTTTACTGTATACCCCATACAAAGCTATGCCGATTCTTGCATAGTCACATTGAAGCTCTGGATAGTTTAAGACTCCATAGCTGCTTTGAATATGTACAAATGGCAAGGGATGGCCCTTTTTCTTAATTTCTCTTAATGTCTCATAAAAATGTTGGATTTGTCTTTTTGTAAAAGCTACATCCTCTTCCTCTTTGCTGTCTGCTACACATAGATGGGTATAAATGCCCTGTATCGTTAAGTTTTCCAATAAAAACAACTTCTCAATTCCTTTACTGTCCCAATAACTTTCTCCTAAGCGATGCATTCCTGTGTCTATTTTAATATGTACTTTTACTGGAAATCCCATCTTATTTAAGGCTTCCCCATGTTCTCTATCCACAACCGTTTGTATTAATTCCTGCTGGCTAAGCTCCCTAGCCCTTCCAGCATGGGTATAACCTAAAATTAATATTTCCCCTTGAATTCCATACTTTCTTAAATGAATGCCTTCCTCCAATGTGGCTACGGCAAAGGCCTTCACCCCTATTTTATTTAAAAATGCTGCTGTTTCTATATCCCCATGTCCATATGCATTTGCTTTTACAACAGCCATAAATTTACATTTCTCAGGAAGAAGGCCTTGTATTGTTTTTACATTTTCCTCTAATTTATGTAAGTCAATTTCTGCCCAAGCTCTCTCCATGCTTCCATAATGGGTTATCACTGTTTTTCACTCCTTTCAAAGAGAGAATTTTTTCTATTCCTATTGAAACTCCTAAGGATAGGAAAGTTACTGCCAAAAAATGAACAAGGTGATTCTCTACAAATACACTTTCTAATTTTATGACTTTTGCTCCTCCTCGAACAAGTATAATGATCATTGGATGAAGGAGATAGACAAGCATAGATAAAAGTCGAAAGGATCGTCTGCTCTTCCCCCTTATGACAATCAACCATTGAAAAAGAAAAATCATACAAGGAAGGAGAAAAATGTACATGCTGTCAAACTTTGTTATTTCCCATTGATGAAGAAGAAGAGATTCTCCTATCATACAAAAAAGAAAGAAGAAAAAAAAGAAAATACATTTCTTTTTCTGCCATTTCCACTTCTGCCTTGCAATCATTCCACCTGTCACAAAAAAGATAGGAGCAAAAAAAAGGCCGTTTCTTGTGTAATCGGATATAAAAAATATACCATCATACATCTTTTTTATAAAGCCCACCTTCTCTATCAATCCATAGTAACTGTCCCCAAACAAGCCAATACAATACAAAATGAGAGAAATCCATAGTCCCCCTTTCATACCTAGCCCTCTTACAATAAGGAAAACCATTCCCATGCCAAGAATAGACGCTGGCAAATACCATAGATGATAAAAGGTTCCATCAAAAATAAGATCTTTTATAATATTATAAAATAAAGAAGGTTCTTTAAAATATCCTGAATAAATATTTACTGGCAAGTATAAAAGAATGGAAATTCCATAGAGTACACTTGTTTTTTTTAAAAATGATAACAGTCCTTTTTCATCTCCCCTTCCAAAAAGAAAAAAACCAGAAGCCATAAAGAAAAAAGGAACAGCAATACGGGCAATGGTTCTTGTAAATAAAAGCTCTGGTATTTCTCCAAAATCTGCAAAAGGCCATGTATGTATGCCAATCACCAATATAGCAGCTATCATTCGAAATACATCAATACCTGGGTAATCTTTTCTCCATTTCATAAAAGATTCCTCCACAAGGTGAGTACAATTCCCCCTTCATTATCTCCAGAAGCCTGGCAAAATGTCCTATCTGGTATGGCAACCATTTTCCTCTCTTTTTCCTCTATAGGTACATAAAAAAGTTCAAATTCCCTATCTTTGTATGTTGTAATCAGATGTTGATCTCCCTCTTTAAATGTCTTTAAGTACTCCATATATTCTTCCAATGTCATATTTCCTTTCTCCATCCATTCTGAATGGGGATAACCCACATATCGAAAATGCCATGGTTCTTCTGCAATTTTCGTTGTTTCTTCTTTGTCCCTTGGATAACGCTCAATAAATCCATAGAGGGAGGCTTTCTCCCGAAACTTCTGACACATACCCTTTCTTGGAAAATGTGGGCAGAGAAAATCAATATTTTCTGTATTTTCTGCCAAGTCAACAGCAAGTCCTGTCTGATGTTCACTATGGTTTGGCCTTGCCACATATTTTTTTGTAAAGTCCTCTCCCTTTTCTTTTCTTGAATTTTCATAAAGGATTCTCTGCTCTTCAAAAGAACGATACCCACTGATGGGAACGATTTCATCAAAACATTGGAGTTCATGAAAAATATGAAACATCATTCTGGAAACTTGACGCTTTAAAAAAACTTCTCCATAATGGGATGTTATCTTCTCTAACTCTTTTTTCTTTGGCTCACTTTTTAACCTATGTTCAGCATTTACAAGAATGAGATTTCCTTTTCCAATTTGTTCTCCATATAAAAAAACTTCTTTCATCCTAATTCTCTCCCTTATCATAATCTATGATTTTGGCACAAATACATTTTTCTATAATTTGGGAAAACTCCATCCCTATTCCTTTTAACATATTGGGATATCGGCTGTGAGAAGTAAATCCAGGAATTGTATTTACCTCATTAAATACAATTTCTCCTTTTGTTGTTAAAAATAAATCTACTCTGGCAAATCCAGAACATTTTAATATTTTATATATTTTTTTTGCCGTCTTTTTTATTTCTTCTGCCTTTGCCCTTTCTATTCTTGCTGGCATATGAATCTTAGAAGTTTCCAATGTATATTTCTCCTTAAAATCAAAAAAGCCTCCTGAAAGTTCAATCTCATCCACTTCTCCTATGGATAAATCCCTGTCTCCAAGAATAGCGCACCCAACTTCAAATCCTTTAATTTCTTCTTCTATTATCACTTCCTCATCAAAGAGAAATGCCTGATCTACCCCTGCCTCCAACTCATCCTCTTTTGTAATTCTCGTAACGCCAAAAGAAGAACCTGCATGAACTGGTTTAATAAAAAGAGGATAAGAAAGTTCTTGTATTTTTCTACGAATGGTTTCCTTGCTTTCCTCCATATACACCAAAGTAGATTTGGGTACCAAAATTCCTTCCCTTTCTACTACTTTATGAGCTAAGTCTTTATCCATACAAAGAGCTGAACTTAAAACACCACATCCAACAAAAGGAATACCTGCCAGCTGCAGCAAGCCCTGTACGGTTCCATCCTCTCCATTTTGTCCATGGAGAATTGGAAAAGCTAGATCAATCCATTGGAAAACTGTGTGATTCCCCCTCCACTCTATTAAACCATGAATTTCTCTGCTAGGGGAAATGACAGCTGAGACACAATGTTTATCTTCATGCCATGTATCTTCTCTAATAGCCTCTATATCTCCATAAAATCTGCGGAAATTTCCCTCTTTTGTAATGCCAACTAAGAGAACCTCATACTTTTCTCTGTCTATATTCTTTATAACAGAATACGCTGACTGTAAAGAAATCTCATATTCTGTAGAACACCCTCCAAAAATAATTGCGATTCTTTTCTTTTGCATTTTCCCTATCCCCTTTCTTTTTACACCCCTTTAAAAGACCATAAAAACAAAATCCTGTACGACTTTGATTAAATATTTTATCAAAATCATACAGGACATCTATAAATATCCCATTAGGAATTTCTTAATATCCTATTAGAAAATTCTTATCTTTTCTTTATAATATCTTAATATATCCTTTCGAATTTTATCGTTCCACTTTATAACCAATTCCCCATACTGTCTTAATATATTTAGGGTGCTCAGCAGAGTCTTTCATTTTTTCTCTCAAATGCCTTATATGAACCATAACTGTATTATTTGCATTACTAAAATATTTCTCTCCCCACACTTCTAAAAAAAGTTCTTCTGAACTAACGACCCGTCCCCTGTTGAGACATAAAACCCATAAAATAGAAAATTCGATAGGTGTTAGATGGAGCTTTTTCTCATTTAAAATACACTCCCTTGTATTCATATCTAAAACTAAACCTCGAAAGGCTATGACAGACTCATCTTTTATCTGCTCTGAGGTATTGTATCTTGTAAATCTGCGAAGCTGGGCTTTTACCCTTGCCACAAGCTCCAATGGCCGAAAAGGCTTCGTCATATAGTCGTCGGCCCCTAAGGTTAACCCTGTAATCTTATCAATTTCCTCTTCCTTTGCAGTCAGCATAATAATAGGAAAGTTAAATTTTTCCCGTATACGTTGACATATAGTAAATCCATCAATATCTGGCAACATAACATCCAAAATAGCCATATCCAAGCTTTCTGTTTCCACACATTTTAGTGCGTCTTCCCCATTATAAAATTGATAGACAATAAAATCTTCACTTGATAAATACAAGGCTACCAAATCTGCAATTTCCTGTTCATCATCTACAACGAGTATCTTTTGCGGCATGTGAATATTTTTACTCCCTTCTAAAATCTTACTAGTTTCCATACACAATTTTTTTCCGAATTTATTGTATCATAAATATTTTATTTATACATACTTGTTTATTTCCAAAAATCTAAAAAATTTCTTAACACCCCTTTTTCTTTTCTATACAATAAAAAAGCCAGTTCTGGAAAGATTTCCATAAACTGGATTTTTTTACGGTCATATGTTATACAATTCCTTGAGCATTCATGGCCTCAACGATTTTTTCAAAACCGGCAATATTGGCTCCTACTACATAGTTTCCTTCTGCACCGTAACGTTTTGCCGCCCCATCCATACTATGGAAAATATTTACCATAATATTTTGAAGCTTGCTGTCTACCTCTTGGAAGGTCCAACTTAACCGCTCACTATTTTGAGACATTTCCAAGGCGGAGGTAGCAACGCCTCCTGCATTTGCCGCCTTCCCTGGGGCAAATAATACTTTATGTGTTAAGAAATATTCTGTTGCTTCCAAAGTGGAGGGCATGTTTGCTCCTTCTGCAACAGCAATAACCCCATTGGCCACTAAAGATTTTGCATCTTCCAAATCCAGCTCATTCTGGGTTGCGCAAGGAAGAGCAATATCTCCTTTCACTGTCCAAACCCCTTTCCCTTCATGATATTCTGACTGGGGTCTATAGTTTTTGTATGATGTAAGTCTTTCTCTTTTTACCTCTTTTATTTCTTTTAAGGCATTTATATCAATTCCTTCTGGATCATACACCCATCCATTGGAATCAGAAACTGTCGCAACCTTCCCTCCCAGCTCTTCTGCCTTTTTTGCAGCATAAATAGCTACATTTCCAGAACCTGAAATAAGGATAGTCTTTCCTTTTATATCATGTCCATTACATTTTAACATTTCTGCTGTTAAATATAGAAGTCCATATCCTGTCGCCTCTGTCCTTACAAGAGATCCCCCATAGGTTAAGCCCTTACCTGTAAGCACACCTTCATATACGCCCTTGATTCGCTTATATTGACCGAATAAATAACCAATTTCCCTAGCTCCTGTTCCAATATCTCCTGCTGGAACATCTGTATCTGCCCCAATATATTTACATAATTCGGTCATAAAACTTTGACAAAATGCCATGACTTCTCTATCAGACTTGCCTTTAGGATCAAAATCAGAACCTCCTTTACCCCCTCCAATGGGAAGTCCTGTAAGGGAATTTTTAAAGATCTGCTCAAATCCAAGAAATTTAATAATGCCTAAGTTTACCGATGGATGGAGACGCAATCCTCCTTTATATGGCCCAATAGCACTGTTAAACTGAACTCGATATCCTGTATTCACATGAACTTGTCCACGGTCATCTACCCAAGGCACTCTGAACTTAAACTGTCTCTCTGGATTCACAATTCTTTCTAACAAGGCATCCTTTCTGTACACTTGTTCATTAGCTTCTATAACGACTCTTAAAGATTCTAAAACTTCCTTTACTGCCTGGTGAAATTCTGGTTCTGCTGGATTTTGTTTCACAACTAATTCAATCACTTCGTCAACATATGACATCTCCATTTCCTCCTTAAATGACTTTATCCCTTTATAAGAACAGAGCTTCTCTATTTAATCATTATTATATAACTATCAAAAGTCACTTGGCAAGGTTTTTTTCTATTTTTTTGGATATTTATAAGTATTCTCTTAGACGTTCAATATTTTTCTCTTCAAAGTCTACAAACTCTTTTGCCATTTCCATGGCATAGGAACCAACATCTTCATTTCTGCTCAATGTCTTATACATTTGGATCATTCCCTTACTGTTTCCTAAGATCATCATTTCTGCAATATGTCCTGTGCTTGTATTTAACAATGTTCCTGCCTGCACTTCACAAAAAGTCTTTACTTTATCCATTGCCTTAGAAACATAAGGTTTTTCCTTATGAGCAAGAAGGTATTTCGATGTTTTGTCTTCTATTTCTGTATATTTTAAAGCCTGACGATTTAAGTCTAAAGCAAGAGCATCATCATAAACCTTTTCGGAAATTGTATGAATTGTATTTAAGGAACGTTTTGCTGCTTTTTGAATTTCTTTTAAAACTTGTTTATCACTTCTTTTCATATACTTGTACCTCTTTTTTCTCTAATTTTATCCATACTTCTTCTACCATCCTACAAGTATATTATGCAATAAACAAGTTTTCCTTATTCCCCCATCAAAAAAATATTCCATTGTAAAGAGAAGGCGCTCCATAGACATTCTTTTGCCTATTGGGCAGCCTTCTCTTTCACAAACATTATCAACTACTCTAAAAATTCACTTTTAATATAAGCTTCCTGACCATGATAGCGAACTCTGCTCCATCCATCTGCCTGGGCAACAATCAATTCATATTCCTCTCCTTGAAAGGCTTTCCCAAGTGCCTCTCCATCTGTGCTAGGATATTTACGTACATTCACAGCCTCTTTTACCCTTACTCTTCCTGAGGAGGCTGCAGGGGTTGATGTATTCTCTTCCTCCTGTCCTGCATCTGCTACTGCAGTGACATTTCCGTCTTCTGTATCCAAGCTGTTTGCTTCCTGTATAACATCTTCTAGAAATTCTGTTTTAATATAAGCTTCTGTTCCATTATAATCTATCTTTGTCCAACCATTTGCCAGTTCTTCCAATTTAGAATATACAGTTCCTATAATCGCCTGTCCTAGTTTCTCTCCTTCTTCACTGGCAGACTTTCGTACATTGACAACATCCAATGTTTTCACTTGTTTAACTTCTTGTTGTGTTTCTTGTTCTGTATCCTTTTCCTCCTCTTCTGCGTTGTCTGCCACATCTGTTTCTAAAGACTCTTGATTCGTCTTCAAGGCAGCTTCTACCTCGGCTTTTAAATTTTCATTAATATCATCTATCATCTTCTTCACTTCTATATTAGCCTCTGCCATCTCTGTGTATTCTGCATCAATTTTATTTACCAGCTCTACCACATCATCTTGCTGGGAAATAATTGAAATATATGCTTCTGCATCTTTATCATCTAATACTTCCGCATCTGTACTTTGCAATAAAGTTCCGTCTGTCTGCTTTACCACATAGAAGGAAAGAAGTCCAGGAGTCAGCGCTTCAAGATTCACCCATTTAAAATTAAAAGTGGCAAAGACAACCCAAGTATTTTCATAAGGCCCCTCCTTTGTATATACATCTAAGTCCATGTAATCCTCAATATATTTGGCTTTTTCTTTTATATAAATAAGGCTGTCTTCCTTCACGCTTCCTGGAATAGATATGGAAGAAATAGTCTCTGTATCTCCTTGAACAGATGCAGCGAAATATTGGTCAATCAATGCATTGATTTCTGGATATTTATTTAACTTCATTTTCTTATTTGACACTTTTATTGATGTAGTTCTCTCTTCACTATTATTTTCTACTAGATTATTTTGTACACTATTTTTTTCCTTTGTCATTTTTACAATAAAAATACCTATTCCAATAATTAAAACAAGGCCTATAGCCCCGACGATTATCCACTTTAAATTTTTTTGTATAAACCCTATTTTTGCATCTGCTGTATCTTTCATTAATATGATCATCCTTTCCAGCTTTTGCTACTTTTTGGTACATGTCGTATAAGAATGCACCCGAGACGATTCGAACGCCCGCACATGGAACCGGAATCCACTGCTCTATCCCCTGAGCTACGGGTGCACACTTTCTTGTTTACCTTTTAAAACAGTGTAAACGCTATACTCAAACATAATACAACAAAAAATTTAAGATTGCAAATAAAAATATAAAAATTCAAACTTTTTTCACATATCTTTTAGAGTTTCTCTAATTGCCCTTTTTCCCTGCTATAGTAATAAATTTCATCTGATAATACTTCTTCCACCTCTACCTGGTTGGTATTTACGTCCTTTACCATACTTTTTAGCATTTCTGGATCTTCCTCCTTCCAGGAAGGTACAATAATGACTTCATGTATGCTGCTTGGCAGTATATAGTAATCATGATTTATTTTATCCCCTAAAACTTCTAAAATGTTCTCATAT
>CANOLZ010000090.1 GCA_947567075.1 uncultured bacterium | reverse complement strand
AGAAACTGGCCTAAATTTTTTCAAAAAGTTGTTGCATAACTATTGACAAAATGCAAAAGAAGCAGTCTGCCTCATTTTTAAATATCATGAATGAAATGTATGTGATATAATTAAAAAGATTACAATATTTTTATGGGTAAGACAGCAAAATTGAATAGACAGTGTGACTGTGGTAGAATAAAGTTATTGAACAGTTTAACAAATTTATATAAATAAAATAGTAAACGGGAGGTGGAAAAACAGGATAATAGAAATTCAAAGCTGAATGAGTATAAAACCGTAGAAATAATTATGAGACAAGTTCAGAAAAATAATTTTATTCAAATGATGGATTCACGAATAAATCTATTAATATGGAATTATTATAATGTCTGTTTGACTTAACTATTTAGAAAAGTCTAAGGGTTTTCTTTTACCTCTATTTATAGCGTCAAAACATGAAGAGGAAATAAGATATGTATGAGATTATAGTATAATATTAGAAAAACTAATAGAAATTTGACTGGGTAATAAGAGAGATGAAATTAAAAAATGTATTGATTGTCGTCAAAGATATAGAAAAATCAAAACAGTTTTACCACGACCTGTTTGGCCTTAATATGGTACTTGATAATGGGGGAAATATGATTTTAACAGAAGGTCTTGTGCTTCAGGAAGAAAAAATATGGAAAGAGTTTCTTCAAAAGGATTGCATTCCAGAAAGCAATTCTTGTGAACTGTATTTTGAAGAATATAATATAGAAGTATTTATTGAAAAACTTGAAAAGTTATATCCTTCTATCAAATATGTCCATAGATTAATGACGCATAGTTGGGGACAAAAAGTAATCCGTTTTTATGATTTGGATGGTAATTTAATTGAAGTGGGAACCCCAATGTAATGGAAAAACTATAAATATAGCTAAATATGGTTCTAAGGGCTTACGGATACTTTTGGAAATACCGTTGTTATTATTCTTAGAAACTATATATTTACTAGAATGATAATGAGGGAGTTTACTCAGAGGTTTCAGAAAGTTATTCCAGTGATGAAGCAAAAGAAATTTTTATGTTCAAGAAAGGGTAAAGAGATACGAAAGATGCCTTATATATTCTAAAAAATAATCTGCATTTTATAGACTCTCTTTTTCTTGACATAATACCTTTAAGGATTTATACTCAAGGGAAATTATAGTCTGAGGTGATTCCTTAGAAGAAATAAAGACTGTAAAGGCTTTAGAGTAAGAGAAAGTACTAAGAAGTGACTTAAAAATGTATATACATGGGAGAATGTCCATATGGAACATCTGTTCTTGGAGAGGAACGTTAAATACTACTACTTTAATAGAATATGAGGAAAAACAATGGAATTTTTTATGATTGAGGGTAATTTGGTGGAGCATCCTAATATGAGCGATGAACTAATGAAGAAACATAAGGCTTACACACAAAAGGCCATGGATGCAGGAATGATTTTGTTTTCCGGTTTGAAGAAGTCTATGGATGGGGCAGTATTTGTGATGAAGGCAAAATCCCGTCAGCAAATAGAGGATTATTTGGAGCAAGAGCCCTTTTTTCAGGCAGGCATTCAGACCTATCAGGTGGTGCCTTTCGATGCCCATTACAAAAATCCAAAGGCGGCGGAATGGTTCTAGTAAAAAATCCAGGATAACTTAATATATAGATCAAAAACCTACCTCGTAAAATCCAAAAAAAGAAAACATGGATTTTACGGGGGATTTTCTTGTTTATGAAAGATATATATTTTCACAAAAATTTGAAAGAAGTAATGAAAAGAAAAGATCTTGACTATCGTGTTATACTATACTTTATGATATTTAGACAAATCTCTTTAGGCATTTATTAAACAAACATAATATTAGATAGGAGGATTATATGTCGAATTCAATTAGTAAGGACTTTAGATTTTTTTCATTACTTCAGTTTGCCCTGCCTACAATGGTTATGATGGTCTTTATGTCCTTGTATACAATTGTGGACGGAATTTTTTTGTCTAGGCTTGTAGGAAGCAATGCACTTTCAGCGTTAAACATTGTATTTCCTATTATCAATATATTAATTGCTATAGGAGTCATGTTGGGCACTGGAGGCAGTGCAGTCATTGCAAAAAAATTAGGTGAGGGGAAGGAGGACGAGGCTAGGAAGGACTTTACCTTTCTCATAGTAGTAGGAGCTGTAGGAGGACTTTTCATGATGGCCGTAGGAACTATTTTTTTGGAGGGACTATGTAAAGTGTTAGGTTCCACAGAAATATTAATGGCAGATTGTAAGACATATCTTCAGATTTCTTTGTTTTTTGCTCCTGCTTGCATGCTCCAGCTGCTCTTTCAAACATTTTTTGTCACAGCAGGCCGTCCCAATATAGGATTGATCATGACTATTTTGGGAGGGGTTATTAATATAATAATGGATTATGTGCTCATGGGGCCTGCTCAAATGGGTATTGCCGGTGCAGCGTTGGCAACAGGATTAGGACAGTTAGTACCTAGTGTTATTGGACTTTTTTATTTTTCCCTTTCCAGACATAGTTTATTTTTTGCTATGCCTAAGGCAGACTTTAAGATGCTGCTTCAAAGCTGCTTGAATGGTTCCTCAGAGATGGTAAGCAATCTCTCCAGTGCAATGATAACTTATTTATTTAATATTATTATGCTTCGTCTAATAGGAGAGGATGGAGTCGCTGCAATTACGATAGTACTTTATGGGCAATTTTTGTTTAACGCTTTATATTTAGGATTTTCTATGGGAGTTGCCCCTGGTATCAGTTTTAACTATGGCAGTGGTAATCAACGACTTTTACAAAAAGTTTATGGGATTTGTCTAAAATTTGTCCCTGTATCTTCCCTTATTGTAGCCCTTTTGGCACTTGTATTTACACCAGCCATTGTGGGCATATTTACTCCTAAGGGAAGGGGAATCTATGAAATTGCTGTTCATGGATTTTTTCTTTTTTCTTTTAACTATTTTTTGGCAGGAATGAATATTTTTGCTTCTTCCATGTTTACAGCTCTTTCCAATGGAAAAATATCTGCAATTATTTCTTTTGCCAGAACTTTTATATTTATTGTCTTAAGTATTATATCCCTTCCTTTTGTTCTAGGGGTAAATGGGGTATGGATTTCCGTTCCTGTTGCAGAATTTTTAACATTATTTCTTTCCTGTTTTTATTTGATTCGCTATAAGAAAGTATACGGCTATGCACCTCCTTTTAGAAAAAAATTAGAAGAAGATTCTATATTCTAAAAGAAAAGAGGCATAGCCTTTTTCTTGGAAAAAAATAAATTGGGAGAGGAGAAAGATATGAAGAAATGGATTTTAGTCTTTCTTGCCATATGGATGTCCTGCCAATGTGTAGGATGTGGGCAAGAGGAAAAAGGTGAAACAATAACAAAAACAAATATTATACAAGAAGAGACAGGGGAAGGAGAAATAGAGGATGTGGAAGAGAGTGATGAGACGAAGACCGGATTAGAAACAACTACAGAAAATGAGTTGGAAACATTATATGGAGATGTAGAAACCCTAGGAGAAGGCGAGTTTATACTAAATAAAGCAGATGTGGGAGATGATGTAGTGGCTTTAAATTTAATAGATAAAACCCTAATTACAGTTAAATATACAGAGAAGACAAGGTGGATAGTAAAAAGAGTAAAAAATAGTGGAATAAATCCAGAAACAGATGTAACATCTGCTGAAGGGGGAGAAGAGAATTTAGAAATGAAACAAAGTGTGAAAATACAAGGGAGCTATAGTGAGGACATCTTTGTTGCAAATGAAATAGAAATAAATATATTTGAAAATTAAAAGGGTGGAATATAAATTATGAAAAGAAAGATATATGGCATACTTCTATTAGTGTTTATCTTTTGTATTGCTGGATGTAGCAAAAGTGAGAAAGTGCAAGAAAATATAAATAATCAAACAGGAACAGCCTCTTCTATGGGACGTTATATAGAAACTGGATATAATCTTCCAGAAGGATTAGGATATAAGAGAGATTTAATAAAGCTTAGTGATGGAAGCCTGACTTTACTTGATAATTATGGAAATTATTTTGTATCTTCCGATGGAGGGGAGACATGGAATCAGGGGGAAGCCACCTGGTTTACCCAATTTGCATCTGAGGAGTATATTGAGAGCTTATCAGGAGGAGAGGATGGGAGTATAGGCCTTGTGTATGGATCGAAAAAAGAGGAGGGGATGGAGTTTCTAGGTGTTATTTTTGATAAAGAAGGTAAAAGGATAGATATAAAGAACATGGAAGGAAAGACAGCCGATAATTTTTATTTCTCTCATGAAGGAGAAATTTTTTTAACAGATGCAAAAGGTGGATTTTATGAAGTAAATAAGGAGACTGGAGATACAAAACTGCTTTTTCAAGGAGATGGAATTATATATTATGGCGCTATTGTCAGTAATATTTTTGTAGGCATTTCACAAGATTTTGTATATTGTTATGATTTAGAAAAAGGACAATTACTAGATGAAGATAAAATTCTCTCTAAATTTATACAAGACGACATAAATAAAAGCTTGGGAGATAATGCAGACACAAAAACTCTTTTACTTATCCCAGGAGAAGAGGAGGATGCCCTATACTTGGCTTGTGACAAGGGTCTTTACCGTCATGTTCTTTATGGAACTGTAATGGAGCAAGTAATAGACGGCAGTTTAAGTACTTTTGGAGATCCTTCTTATGGTTTATATGCAATGTGCATCGCAAAAGGCAATACGTTCTTTGTTTTATTTTCTAAAAAAGAAGAACTTGTTCGGTTTACGTATGATGAAACAGTTCCTACTGTCCCAGACAAACAACTGAAAATTTTCAGCTTGAAAGAAAATCAGATGATCCGCAGGACAATCAGCCAATTTCAGAAGGAAAATCCCCAAGTTTATATTCAATATAGTGTTGGAATAGATGGACAGGATGGAATGGGGGAAGAAGATGCTATAAAAAACTTAAATACAGAAATTTTATCAGGTAAGGGACCAGATTTAATTATTCTAGATGGAATGAATATAGAATCCTATAGAAATAGAGGGGTACTAGAAGACTTAAGTCCTCTTATAGAAGAAATAAGCGCATCTGGGACAATGTTTCTGCCTATTATCAATGCTTATAAAACAGGTGAGACTGTAGAAGCTGTTCCAGCCCGATTTTCCATTCCCATCATTACAGGTCCTTTGGATAACATTAGCAAAATTGACAGCCTTGAAAGCTTTACAGAGGAAATAGAAGAGATAAGAAAAAAAGAAGCAGATGGGAGTATTTGCGGGTTTTATACAGAAGAAATGACATTGAGATTTCTAACTTTATTATGTTCCAATGAATGGAAAAAAGAGGATAATACATTACATGTAGAAAACATAAGAAATTTTCTGACTTTGGCAGAGAGAATCTATAAAGCAGATATACAGGGAGTAGATGAGTCGGAAATACAAAAACAAAAAGAACAGGGGAATTCTTCAGAAGGAATAAAAATGGATAGGGAGATATATATTGAAAATAGGTTGTCTGTCCTTCATGGGGCCTTAAATATTGCAGAAGGAGATTGTAAAGCATCTATTAGCAGCTTAGATGCCCTATCCCAATTTCCTTATCTGACAAGCGCTGTTTCTACTCAACAGGGATATGGATGGAAGGGAGAAAATACGAAGGAGTTTTTAGCTCATACAATTGTAGGAATGAACAGCCAAAGTTCCCAGAAGGAAATAGGAAAAGACTTTATTAGAAAATTGTTCCATGAAGAAGCTCAGTCTGGAACAGGAGGTGATAGAGCAGAGGGACTTCCAGTAAATAAGGAAGCATTCTTAAAACAGATAAAAGAATATGAGCCAGGGGAGGAAATAAGCTCGATTGGTTATTCAAACAAAGAGACAGGAGAGATGTTCTCCTTTGTAGTAACAGCCCCTGAACATGAAGAAAGAGATAGGCTGGTAAAATTGGCAGAAGGATTAACAAAAGTAAAATCAGGAGATACCATAATAGAAAATGTAATTTATGAAATAGGCTCAAAAGCTCTTTCAGGGAAAATAACTGTGAATGAGGCAGTAAAAGAAATTGAAAAAAAGGCTTCTATTTATTTAGCGGAATAGTGACAAGGAAGGTACTCCCTCCTTTGGGAGTATCCTGAACTTGTATTGTACCATTATGGGCCTTGATAAGTTCTTTTGCAATGCATAATCCTAGTCCAAAGTGTTCTTTACTATTTCTGGAAGATTCCCTGCGATAAAACCTTCCAAATATAAGCTCTTTTTCTTGGTCAGGAATACCAGGTCCATTATCCTTTACTGAGAGAAGGCAGTGACTTTGGCTAAAAGATAAAGATAGGACAACCGTTCCTCCTTTTGGGGTGTAGCTAAAGGCATTGTGTAGAAGAACCCCTACAACTTGGGAAAGACGTTCTTCATCGCCATTTACAAGAGGGACAGCCTCATTGGGAAGCTCAACGAAAAAACAAAGTCCTTTTTCTTTAGCCATAGCTTCAAATGCTTCAAAGGAGTTTAGCACAAGGGTATCCATAGAAAAGAGATTTCTTTGGATAGAAAAAGAATGACTATCGGAATGGGCTAAAGTCAGCATATCATCAATAAGGCGGGACATACGTTTTCCCTCTGACGAAATAAGGCTTAAAAATACTTCTTTTTCAAAGTCTTCAGACTTTCTAATAGATGAGACAGCAGATAAAATGACAGCAAGGGGAGTGCGAAGCTCATGGGAGGCAGAAGCTATAAATTGGATTTGGCTTTCCTGGTTTTTTTGTATAGGAAGCAATAGCTTTTTTGTAAAAAACCAGGAAAATAGAAAGAGAGTAAAGATAGCAATACAGTTAATGATAAGAAAAAGGAGCCTTTGACTGTGAATTTGGAGGTATAAGTTTTCTGGATATGAAAGAATACATACTCGAAGCTCTCCTTGGGGACGAATAGATTGGCCAATACTGGCATAATAAAAGCCTTCTCCTTGATTGGGGGAAGGAAGGAGGAATTCTTTATGGGAAGTTCCAAAGGGAGAGGTTTCCAGAGAATAAAAATGTTTAAAATAATCCCATGCTTGGGTAATGTAAGGAGAGTCCCCTTTACTCTTATTGAACAAAAGTTCTTTCTCATTATCAAAAATACGAATAGAATACTTACCATTTCCTTCTAATTTAGAAAGCCATTCATGGGTGATAATTGTTTGCTGTTCTAAGTTGCTAAGGAGGGTGTTCATATCACTTTGAAAGGATAGAAAGCTAGTTTTCTTTAAGCTGTTTTCAGAAACAAAAAGAAAAATAAGGGAGAAAGAAATTAATATACTGGCAGTAATGCCAGCACATAAAAGGGTTAATTTTCTATGGGCAGTTTTTATCATAAATCTTTCCCTCCTTTTCCCCCATCTTTCATAGAAAATCCAATTCCTCGAATTGTCTGGATAGAAAGGGAGCTGCCTACTGTTTTAAGACGCCTTCTTAGAAAATGTATGTAATTATCTAGATTGCCCATTTCCACTTCAGACTCAAGCCCCCAGACTTTGGATAAAAGGAGTTCTCTTGGGAGAACTTGAGAAGCATTTTTAAAAAAAATTTCCATGAGTGCTCCTTCTCTTTTAGAAAGAGAGCAGTTTTTGCTCCCACAGGAAAGTTTATTTTCATAAATATAGTAAGATGTATTCCCAAGGTTTAAAATGTCATAAGCTTCTAATTTTCTTGGCCTTCGGAAAATACATCGTATTCTTGCCATGAGTTCCTCAAAGTCAAAAGGTTTGACGAGATAGTCATCAGCTCCAAGGTCCAGACCAGCAATCTTATCTTCTACCTCTCCTAAAGCTGTTAAAATAATGACAGGGGTTACAATGTTTTCACTTCGAATAATTTCTAATACTTTATCCCCAGGTAAAAGTGGAACCATTCGATCTAGTAAGATAAGATCATAGATTCCTAAACGAATATAGTAGAGAGCTTCTTCACCATCCGAACAAGTATCTGTTTCAAAATGTTCTTTTTTTAACTGAAAGGAAAGAGTCAGTTTTAATTTCTCGTCATCTTCCACTAATAAAATTCTCATAAAATATCCCTTTCTTTCAATAATATTATAGTATTGGAATTATGAGGCAGTTAGTCCCTGTGACACGAAGACGGATCTCCAACACTTTTATTATAACAAAATATTTTCTAAATTTATTTTAAAAATAGCAGGGTTTTTTTGGAACATTGAATGAAGGAAATATTAAGGTTCTCATAATAATTTGTAGACTTCAGTCAGAGCTCCTGCTTTGGCTTTCCCCCTCTTGGCCTTTGCAAAGGGATGTACTTAACCTTAATGCATTATCCTGCATCATAGACTTTGCTTTACTGCTCAATATCTCAACGTATGAATTTAGTGTTTTTTTTTCGTTAAGTATTGACAAACATTTTAATTTGTTATAAAATAAATACGTTCTAGGGCATGAAAGTTTATAAAGACACTAGCCCAGATAGCTCAGTTGGTAGAGCAGAGGACTGAAAATCCTCGTGTCGCTGGT
>CANOLZ010000089.1 GCA_947567075.1 uncultured bacterium | reverse complement strand
GAGGAGGAGGAATTCGTCTACTATGGAAAATTAGAAGTAAGCACATCGAAAATAGGATTTGGGGTTATGAAGTGGAAGGAAAACAAGGCTACTTATAAATAATTCATTGAAATATACATAGAAAAATGGCAGATACATTCCCTTGTATCTGCCAAAACTATTTTTCAATATAGTAAACTATTAAGCAATTGCTTTAATGTGAGCGGCCACTTTTTTATCCTCTATACGAATATGGGTGACCAATACCCCAATTGTCTTATTTACCTTACTTAGGGCAGCGAAAGTAGGACCTTGTTCTAAAATCTCCTGAGCTGCAGATTTTAAATCTTGTTTATATTTCTCATGAAACTGTTTGTGGGCTTCATACCCAGGATATTTATTTTTTAATTGAAGCTGTTCTTCATCAAAAAAATGTTTTTTTACATAATTATTTAAAAATTTAATGGTAGACTCTATATTTTCTCTGCCTTTTCCACTGGCACAAGAGTCTAAAAGATTGTTAATGGCAATAAATAATTCTCTATGTTCTGAATCGATCAGTGCATTTCCAGTTTCCAAGTCCTTTGTAATTTCATAACGCATATAAATACCTCCTTAATTTTCATTTATTATTTACTAGTTGATGTTTTATTTTATAGGTTTCATAAGTAGTTATCAATTTATTTACAACTAATAATAATTACTATTATTAATTTTGTCAAGAAAAAAATGATAAATTTTTTTAAAATAATTAGGATATAGAAAATAAAAGGGTTACAGGTAGTATTGAAGCATACACAAGATCCTAATAGAAGAGAATTATATCTTTATTTCATGAGAAAATGATTAAAATAGATAATAAAAAATGACACAAGAAAATATTGTCCATATCATAAAATTTATGTTATATTTTTTATAATTATTCTATTAGATAGGACTACACAAATTTTGTATTTTAATTAAGAGAGGCAGGGTATTTTTATGAAAAAAGAAATTTATTTTGCAGGAGGATGTTTTTGGGGAGTGGAAAAGTATTTTTCTTATATAGAAGGAGTCATTGAAACAAAGGTAGGATATGCAAACGGAAGTACTGAGTTTCCAACATATGAGGAAGTGTGTACAAAGAATACAGGACATGCAGAGACAGTGAAGGTAACTTATGACGATAATAAAGTCTTCCTGATGTATTTGACAGATATGTTTTTTCAAATCATTGATCCTGTTTCTGTAAACAGACAGGGAGGGGATGTGGGAGCCCAATATCGTACAGGTATCTACTATAGAGATAAGGAAGAGAAGGCAATGCTTCTTTCCATGAAAGAGAAATATCAAAGAAAGTATAAGGAACCCATCGCAGTAGAAATTAAGGAGCTGGAAAACTTTTATCCTGGGGAAGAATACCACCAACATTATTTAGACAAAAATCCGGGAGGATACTGTCATATATCTAGGGAACTATTTGAAAAGGCAAAGAAGGGACTTATGTTTCCTTATATAAAAAAGGAGAGGGAGGAGTTAAAAGAAAGACTTACTTCCCTTCAATATGAGGTGACCCAGAATAGGGGAACGGAACCTCCTTTTCAAAATTCTTATAACAAACTGTTTGAGGAAGGCATTTATGTGGATGTTACAACAGGGGAACCTCTTTTTCTATCTACAGATAAATTTGAATCAGGATGTGGATGGCCTGCTTTTGCAAAGCCTATTTCTCCATCTTTGTTAGTAGAAAAAGAGGATAGGAGCCATTCCATGATTCGGACGGAGGTAAGAAGTAAAATAGGGGACAGCCATCTGGGACATGTATTTGAAGATGGACCATTAAAGAGAGGGGGATTGAGATATTGTATGAACAGTGCAGCCCTTTTGTTTATACCTATAAAAGATATGGAAGAAAAAGGCTATGGAGAGTATAAATGTTTACTGGAAAACAAGGAGGAAATCAATGGAGGTAAAATATTATGATATTGGATTAAATTTGTTTTGTAAACAGTTTCCCGATCCTAAGAAAATTTTAAAAGATGCAAAAGAAGTAGGAATAGCATGTATTTTAACAGGAACAAATAGGAAAGAAAATAGTAAAATTCATCATTTTACAAAAAAATATGGGGTATATGGAACAGCAGGCATTCACCCCCACCATGGGGATGAAGCGAGACAGGAAGATTTTGAACAAATAGAAAAGATTGTTAAGGAAAATGAAAGAATAGTTGCAATTGGAGAATGTGGACTGGATTATGACAGAATGTTCTCCACAAAAGAAAATCAAATAAGATGTCTTGAAAAACAAATTGTCCTTGCAAAAAAACTGAATAAGCCCTTATTTCTTCACGAGCGTAATGCATCTGCTGACTTTATTCGTAGATTTAAAAAACAGGAAGATATATGTAGAAAATCAGTAATACATTGTTTTACAGGAAACAAAGATACTTTGGACAAATATCTTTCCATGGGATTTTCCATTGGCATTACTGGGTGGATTTGCGACGATCACAGGGCAAAGGAATTAAGAGAGGGAGTCTCTTTGATTCCCCTTGACAGAATTTTAATAGAGACAGATGCACCTTATTTAACACCTAAAAATGTACCTAGGTTAGATAGAATAAATATTCCTCAAAATATTACTTATGTTGTTCGAGATTTGGCTAAATATATGAATGTTTCAGAAGATGTATTAATAGAAAATGCAAAAAAGAATACAGAAAGAATATTTCATATAAAGGAAGATGAATCTTGTGGTTCCTTCTTAGATATTCCATAAACTTTAAAAGAGGATAGGGGATACATCCCATATTTTTCTGGAAAAAGACAAAACTCTATGTTAGAATTAGGAAAAATGGATATAAAATTAAAAACAAATATCCTTATTTAATTTATATATGAAAGCCATTTACAGGTCAAAATAGAAAAGAAAGGCATGGGGTTCATTTGGCAGTTTTAGGAGAATTAAAGGAAAATACAAAGGAAAGAATAAGAGAGCCTAAACGGTTTAAAGTGATTATGCATAATGATGACTTTACACCTATGGATTTTGTCGTGGAAGTGCTAAAGGAAACCTTTCATAAAGAAGAACAGGAAGCAGTCCGACTAATGTACACTGTTCATCAAAAGGGTATGGCAGTGGTGGGAGTATACTCCTATGACATTGCCAGCACAAAGGTGAAAAAAGTGACGGCTAAAGCAAGAAGTTTGGGATATCCTTTTCGCCTTGAAATACAAGAGTAAAAAGTCTTTGTATAAAATACTTGTACCTAGGCTACAGGAGAAAATATATGAAGAAATGATAGAAAGGCATGGTAATGGAGATGGAAGTCACAAAAGAAGTTGGAGAGATTTTAAATAAAGCAATTGGATATGCTTTTTCTATGAGGCAGGAGTATGTGACGCCAGAACACTTGCTGGCCATGATTACTCTGGACTATCCTTTTCGGAAGGCATTTGAAAATTGTGGTGGAAATGCAGACCGCCTTGTTTCAGAGCTGCAAAGCTATATTAAGGAAAATGTAGAGGAAATTTCCGGGGATGAAGCTCCCATTTTAAGCAATGGACTAGAAGAAGTGTTAGAGGAGGCAAGAAAACAAGCCTACCAATGTGAAAAAGGGGTCGTAGGCCTGTCCCATGTAATTCATGCTATTTTTACTTTACAGGAGAGCAATGCTGCTTATTTTATGGAATTGCAAGGGGTCGATGAGGCCTCCCTTTTACATGAATTTCTAAAGATTACCTCGGAGAAAGGGAATAAAAGGGAACAGGAGGAAATGAGAGAGGGACAGGAGCAGTGGAAAACGTATGTGCAATGTCTCCATGATAGACTAGAAGAAGAGAATCCATTTATTGGACGGAAAAAAGAACTGGAGCGTACAGTCCAAATTTTATGTAGAAAAGAAAAAAACAATCCCCTTCATATTGGGGAGGCAGGTGTTGGGAAAACAGCAATTGCATATGGATTGGCTAGACTTCTTGAGGAGGGAAAGGTTCCAACTCCCCTTTTAGGTGCAAAAATATATGCCCTTGATCTGGGAGGTATGTTGTCAGGAACCCAGTATAGAGGAGATTTTGAGAAACGTTTTAAAGAAGTAATGGAAGGTATTAAAAAAGAGGAAAAACCCATTGTTTATATGGATGAAATTCATAATATTGTAGGGGCTGGAGCAGTAAATGGAGGAAGCTTTGATGTTTCAAACATGTTAAAACCATATTTAGCGGCTGGCCATATTCGCTTTCTTGGAGCAACAACTTATCAGGAGTATAAGAAATATTTTGAAAAAAATAAAAGTCTTGTACGCCGTTTTCAAAATATAGATGTGAAAGAGCCTAGTATAGAAGAAACAGTAGAAATATTAGAAGGGCTTAAGAAACATTATGAGACCTTTCATGGAGTAAAGTATGGCAAAGATGTCCTTAGACATATGGTTTTGCTAAGTGTGAAATATATGAACGAGAGATATTTGCCAGATAAAGCCATTGATCTTATGGATGAAGCCGGCGCATACAGGCAGATGCATCCTTTAAATCAGAAAATCCAGACAGTGAATAAAGAATTAGTAGATGAGATTGTGGCCAAAATTTGTCATATACCAAAACAGGCAGTTGAAAAGGATGAGACGAAAAAGCTAAGTATGTTGGAAGAAAATTTAAGTGGAGAGATATTTGGACAAGAGGAAGCTATTCGACAAGTGGTGAACGCTGTGAAATTTTCCAGAGCTGGGCTTATGGATGAAGAAAAGCCAGTAGCCAGCCTTCTATTTGTAGGTCCTACAGGAGTAGGGAAAACAGAGGTGGCAAAGACCCTTGCAAAAGAATTGGGAATTTCTTTTATCCGGTTTGACATGAGCGAATATGGAGAAAAACATGCAATGGCAAAGCTTATTGGAGCGCCTGCCGGCTATGTGGGCTATGAGGAAGGAGGGCTTTTGACAGAAGAAATAAGAAAGCAGCCTCACGGGGTTCTCTTATTAGACGAAATTGAGAAAGCTCACCCAGATATTTTTAATATTCTGTTACAAGTAATGGACTATGCCACATTAACCGATAACCAGGGAAGAAAGGCAGATTTTCGCAATATTATTCTGATTATGACTTCCAATGCAGGAGCATCTTACCTTGGAAAAGAAAAAATAGGTTTTGGGGAAGGGGACAGAACTTTTCATGAGGAAGTGATCATGGATGAGGTAAAAAGATTATTTCAACCAGAGTTTCGAAACAGGTTAAATCAAATCGTTGTATTTTGCCCTGTGGATGAAAAAATGGCAGAGTCCATTACAAGGAAAAAGTTGACACAGTTGTCAAAGAAGCTTAAAGAAAAAAAGGTGGAAATGGAGGTGACAAAGAAAGCAGTTGAGGCTGTTAAAGAGAGGGGAATTAGTAAGGAATATGGGGCAAGAGAGATTGAGCGGGTTATCTCAAAGGAAGTAAAGCCTCTCTTAGCGGATCCTATGCTTTTTGGAAAGCTAAAAAAAGGAGGAGAATGTGTACTGGACTATCAGGAGGGAAAACTTGTCCTTGAAATAAAGTGACAATAATAAATAAAACCAAGCATATATTTAAGTTATAAAATACATATATGCGGGGGTTTTTATGATTGAAACCATAAAAGAGGTAAATGGTTTTCTCAACAATTTTATTTGGGGGCCAGGAATGCTGGCAATCTTTTTGTCAGTAGGAATCATGTATACAGTTAGGACTCGATTTTTTCAATTTCGTCGCTGGCGGCTGTGGGTTGGAATGACGATTGGGGAAATTTTTCGAAACAAAGAGGTGAGAAAAAGCAAGGACGTCCATTCCATTTCCCAGTTTCAGTCATTTTGCACTGCCTTAGCGGCAACTCTTGGAACAGGGAATATTACAGGTGTAGCTGCTGCATTAATTACAGGTGGCCCAGGAGCAATTTTTTGGATGTGGGTTTCCGCATTTTTAGGAATGATGACCATTTATGCAGAAAATGTTTTAGGCATCCGTTACCGCTATAGAGATAAAGAAGGCAGGTGGATTGGCGGGGCTATGGTGTACATAGAAAGGGGGCTTGGATGCAAATGGCTTGCTCTTTTATTTGCTCTATTTTGTATTTTTGCTTCCCTAGGTATGGGGAATATGACCCAGGCTAATTCCATAGCAAGTGGATTAAAAGAAACCTTTTCCATTCCTCCCTTTTATACAGGGGTTGCCATGATGATTCTTGTGGCTCTCGTCCTCCTTGGAGGAATTCAAAGAATTGGATCTGTGATGGAAAAAATTGTTCCCTTTGTTGCCTTTTTTTATATGGCAGGAGGAATGATTGTAATTGCCTATCACTGGCAGGCTATCCCAGAAGTTTTTCAGCTCATATGCAAGGAGGCTTTTCAACTTCGGGCAGTGGGAGGAGGAGCCCTTGGATATGGATTACATAAGGCTATGAAAACAGGGATATCAAGAGGAGTTTTCTCCAATGAGGCGGGTCTTGGATCATCCGTCATGGCCCATGCTGCTTCTGACGTAGAATTAGCTGCTGTTCAAGGTATGTGGGGAATGGTGGAAGTCTTCATTGATACAATTGTCGTTTGTACAGTGACAGCTTTTGTCATTTTAACTTCTGGTGTATATAATGCTCCTTTATATTTGAAGAACATGGCCCAAGGTATTGAAAACATAGATGGAACGACGCTGACAGGAGCAGCCTTTGCTACAGTTATACCAAGTGGCGATAAATTTATGGCTCTCTCTATTGTCTTATTTGCTTTTGCAACCATTGTAGGCTGGGCTTATTTTGGAGAACGAACCTTTGCCTATGTGTTTGGAGAAAAATCTGCATTTTTTTATAAATTACTATATATTGTCATGATTCTCCCAGGGTGTATGATTGCCCCAGGACTCATGTGGGAAATCGCAGATACATTAAATGGATTTATGGCTCTTCCTAATTTAACAGCATTATTTTTGCTCAGCACACAAGTTGTACATATTACAAAGGAATATCAAAGGGAAGTTTGAAAGGAGTAGGAACTTCCCTTGAATAAAAAAATCCTGTCAGGAAAAAATATAAATCAAAAAGAAAGTATACGGTAAGAAAAATCTTTGGATTGGATAAGAATGGAGGATTGTTATGAAAAAAAAGATAACATTGTTTTGCTGTATATCCATGTTTTTGTTTTTATTAGGATGCAGTAAAAAGGAGGAACTTACAGAGACACCTGGAACTGTGGAGGAGAATCAAAAAGAGGATGAGATAAAGATGTATCGAGGCATTATGGAAGATGTGGCAGTAGATAATGAGGGGAATACAGCCTGGATTTTACAGCAGGCAGAGGGAACAGATTTTGGAATAGAGAGAATACAGGTAATCATTGATGAGAACACAAAAGTTTATCCAGAGGATCAAGGAGTGGGAAATGGTTCTTATTTGGAAGTGATGTATAAAGGAGAGATACTAAAGACTGGCGAAGATAGTATCCCTTCTGTGAAGGCTTTGGAAGTCAAAAATTTAATGCAGGCAGATATGGTCACTTATAATGGTGAAATTATAGAAATACAGAAAGAGGGGGAAGAAGCAGGGAGTGGAAGTATATTGTTAGAACCTTTGAATGAAGGAGGAAGTCAATGGTTGTTTCATTATGGGCCAGAAACAGAATTCTTCACTTCGTCGGGCAAAGAGGAGGATTTAAAAGTAGGAGGGAAGGTAAACATATTTTTTGACGGTTCCTCCACAAGGAGCATTCCTCCACAAAGTACAGCATTAGAGATAAGAGATTATGTCAATAACCGTTGACAAAAAGAGATTTGGGTTGTATATTGTATTTCAGGAATAAAACGATGACGAGAAGAGTAAGGTATGGAATCTAACAGAGAGAGACACCTGTCAAAAACAAAAAGAGGGAGAGAGTTTTGACTGTGCTGGAAGTGTCTTTAGAAGGAACTATCTGAAAACTAACTCTGAGTGGGGCTAATCACCTCCGGTTTGCAGCCGTTATCAGCAACAAGAGTCCCAATAAAGGGTGGAACCACGAATAAAATCGTCCCTTTCTGCAATTTGCAGAAAGGGATTTTTTATTGTATTTGGAAAGTTTTATACAAGATAAGGAAAGGAATGAGACCAATATGAAGATCACATTAAAGGATGGTTCAGAAAAAGAATATGAGAAAAAAATGTCTGTGGCCGAGATTGCAGCGGACGTAAGCGAGGGATTGGCAAGGGCAGCCTGTGCCGGGGATATAAACGGCAGGAGAGTAGATGTAAGAACATTTATCGAGGAAGATTGCCAGTTAAACATTCTTACCTTTCAGGAAAAAGAAGGGGCAGATGCCTTTCGCCATACAACATCCCATATTATGGCTCAGGCTATTAAAAGATTATACCCAGAGGCAAAGCTGGCAATTGGACCATCTATAGAAGATGGTTTCTACTATGATATTGACAGGGATGAGCCTCTTACAACAGAGGACTTTCCAGCTATAGAAGCAGAGATGAAAAAAATAGTAAAGGAAAACTTGAAAATTGAACAGTTTTCTATGCCAAGGGAAGAAGCGATTCAATTTATGAAAGAAAAAGAGGAGCCATATAAAGTAGAGCTTATTGAAAACCTTCCTGAGGATGCCATCATTAGTTTTTACCGTCAGGGAGAGTTTGTAGAC
>CANOLZ010000088.1 GCA_947567075.1 uncultured bacterium | reverse complement strand
GGACGGGGTAACCCTTCTCTCTATAAAAGAAGTATTCCCATCCATAACAATAAAAGGAAGGGAAGAGGCGGCAAAGAAAATAAATGATTACTATGCAGGGGAAAAGGAAGGATTCCAGACATCTGTAAATGAGCTCCTGACTATGGCAAAGAATAGTTATGCTTTTGTAAAGGAGGAGGGGACGGCAGAAGAAAGATGGAATGAGTATATGATAGAGAGAAGTTATTCCACTGCTTATTCCAATGAGAAGCTTATAAGTATTTTATCAGGAAATTATGAATATTCAGGGGGAGCTCATCCCAATTATGGAACAACAGCGGATGTTTTTGACCTTTCTACAGGAGAGAGACTAACACTGGATCAAATTTTTGATGATAAGGAAGCAGCTATTTCCCATATGGAACAACAGGTGATTGGGCAGATTAAGGAACGAGGAGAGGAAAACTTTTTCCCAGAGTATGAAACGAGTGTAAAAGATATACTGAAGGATGAGTTTTGGTATTTTTCAGACAAGGGTATAAAGATAATCAGTAATCCCTATATGTTGGCTCCTTACGCAGCAGGAGAGATAGAATTTACAATTCCCTATGAGGAACTTAAGGAGTTAAAGGAAGAATATAAAGGTTAAAAGCAGGGAGCATTTATGTTTTGCCATAGATAGATGGCAAGGCTGTTGTAATTTTTCATAAGATACGTTATACTAAACAAGTACATGAGTTCTACGGAAAGAAAGGATGATTGCTATGGATTTAGGAGATGGATTAAAGAAAGTTTTTTTGGCTGGAATAGGGGCAATGGCTGCTACAGCAGATGCAACAAAAGAATTGGTAGATTCCTTGGTGAAAAAAGGAGAGCTGACTGTGGAAGAGGGAAGGGCTTTCCATGAGGAGTTGAAAAAGAACGCCAAAGAAAAAGTTAAGGAGCATGTAAGTATTAATATTACAAAGGAATATATTGATTTAAGCGGAAATTTGGACAAGCTGTCTAAAGAAGAGAGAGAGCATTTAAAAGAGAAATTAATGGAAATGGAAAGGGAAGAAGCTTTAAGAAAAGAGGAAGAGAACAAGAAAGAAGATAACGAAGAAGAAACAAAAGAGTAGTATTCTATTCCTAAGGCCTACCTTTTACAGGGAACATGGTTAGCTTATGTTTAGCTGACTATGTTCTTTTTTCTTTGATAAAAAGTTTCTCTAAAATACTCTATAAAAAATCCTTATGGGGAAAGGTACACCTTTTTATAAACAGGATCATATAAATGAAAGAGGGGAAGCCAATAAAGGAAAAAGATGACATAATATTACAAAAAAGTGTAAGAAATTACATGGATATTACAGAAGAATTAAGTAATAATATCAGAAAAAAGGATTAAGAAAAACTTAAGAAAATTACTGGAAATTTGTATACGAAAAGAAAAAGATTATGCTATAATAAAAGTCATGTATATAAAATTGTAGTAAATTGTCGCAGAAAGAAAAAAAGGGGCGTTTATTTGGAAACGAGAAAAAAGCCAGTTATCCAGGTGAAAAATTTATATAAAGTTTACCATGTAGGAGAGACCAGGGTTAGGGCCTTAAATGGAGTAGATTTTACGATTCATAAAGGAGAGTTCTGCTCCATAGTGGGAACATCTGGCTCTGGAAAATCCACACTTTTGAATATGCTGGCTGGTTTAGAAAAGCCTACAAAGGGAGAAATTATCATTGCAGGTCATCATATTGAGAAGTTAAGTGAGAGCCAGCTTGTGAAATTTAGAAGGGAACAGGTAGGATTCATTTTTCAGTCCTTTAATCTTCTAGGTACCATGAACGCAATAGAAAATGTAGCTCTGCCTCTTACCTTCCGGGGAATGGCTAAAAAAGAAAGAACCATGAGGGCAGAAAAGGTACTTGATTTAGTTGGGTTAAAAAAGCATAAAAGACATAAGCCATCTCAAATGTCTGGAGGACAGCAGCAAAGAGTGGGGGTGGCAAGGGCTTTAGTTGTAGAGCCCCAAATTATTTTTGCCGATGAGCCTACAGGTAACTTAGATTCCAATACTTCTTCAGAGGTGATGAGGTTGATGCAAAAAATTATTCGAGAGCAGAAACAGACTTTGGTCATGGTTACCCATGATAATAGTCTTGCCCAAATAGCGGATAGAATTTTTCATATTAAAGACGGTAAGTTAATAAAAGTAGAAGAAAAATGGAAAGAACAAGAGACAGAAGAAAAAGCAGAGGAGTAAAGAAAATGTGGAAAAAAGGCATCGCAAAGTTTTTTTTGCTGTTCATGTGCTGGATAGGGATCTGGCCAGCCTGCCAGTCCATATGGGCAGACGAAACAGTGGACGATACAGAGAGTACATCTGAAAATTCCGTTCCCAGTTCTACTAGCAGTTATGTCGTAGTAGGAAGCAATTGGGTAACCCCAGTAGCAAATTATGGGGAGGCAGTCATTATAACTTTACCCATTGTAAATATGGGAAAGTCTGATATGAGAGATGTAGTTGTAACTCCAGTCATTTCTACGAAGACAGAGGAGTTTCCCTTTGAGATTGATTTGACTGGCTATAGCTTGAAATTTGACCGTCTCATGGGCGAGAACAGCAGTATGGACTTAAAGGATAGAACAAAAGATTTGTTTTGGACTTTTCGAACAAGGACAGATGTAAAAAACGGATACTATAAAATTGATTATCAAATTCAATTTACAAACGATGCATGTGAACAGGAAGAGGTAACAATTTCCACATACGTATTAGCTGTTGGAAAGCCAGGCTCTGGTGACATAAATGGTACCGATGAGGAGAATAAAAAAGTTTCCACTCCCCGTCTTATTGTCACTGGATTTGAAACCGATCCAGAGGAGGTTTATGCAGGAAATACTTTTACATTAACCCTTCATATTCTAAATACTTCCAGGAAGACTTCTGTCACAAATGTGGAGATTGATTTAGTGGCAGCAGTGGAAGGAAAGGAGCAGGACACTGCGTATTATGCCTTTTTACCTGTCTCGGGATCGAGTACAGTTTTTGTGGACTCCCTTGCCCCAGGAGGGACAACAGACATTTCTATTGAAATGGCAGCCAGGGCGGATCTGGCACAAAAACCCTATGTATTAGAAGTAAAGATGAAGTATGAAGACTCTGATGCAAATCCTTTTGAAGGGACGGCCAATGTGTCTATTCCTGTTAAACAAGAGATGAAGTTTGAGACCAGCACTCCAGAAATAATGCCTTCAAGCATTGATGTAGGGGGTGAGTCCAATGTTATGTTTAGTATTTATAATACAGGAAAAACAAAACTTTATAATATTCAAGTAAAATTTCAAGCAGATTCTATCACAGGAGGAGATGCTTTTGTAGGGAATTTGGATTCTGGGGCGACAGGAAATGTAGATGTTATGTTGACAGGCGCCCAGGAGACAGTAGATGAGGGTAAGGTAGATGTTATTATATCTTATGAAGACGAAACAAGTAAAGTATATACGAAGAAGGAAGAAATAGAGCTTTTTGTCACCCAACCTATTATAGAGGAAGAGATAGGAGAAGAGGGGATGGAAGGGATGAATAGTGAGGAAGAAGCTTCCAATCCATGGATAGCAAGAGGAATTGTGGGGGGAGTCCTCCTTTTAGGGGGAATTGCCACAGGGGTCACAGTACGCAAAAAGAAGAAAAAGGCAATGGAGCTTAAGCTGCTGGAAGAGGAACTGGAAGACGAGGAAAAATAAATGGGAATAATGGATTTGCTTCATATGAGCAGTAATAATTTATGGAAGAGAAAAGTGAGGACATTTCTAACTATTCTTGGAGTTGTCATAGGGACAGCATCAATTGTCGTCATGATATCCTTAGGACTTGGATTAAATAAAGCGACTTTAGAAGATATAGAGCGATATGGAGGACTGACAACCATTACTGTGCGGGCAGGGAGTGGCAATGAGATGGCGGTTTCTAGCGGAGGAGGAATGGTTGTATATAGCGAAGGAGCAAGCTCTGGGAATGAGGAGAAACGAGTTGATGATGAGGCAATTAAAGTTCTTCAGAGTCTGGATCATGTAAAAACGGTGTCGCCAGTATTGGAAATTTATGCTTTGATAAAACAGGGGGCTTACGAAAATTCTTTGTCAATAAGAGGAATGGATGCAGAGGCAATGAAAGGGATGAAGTTGGAACTAGGAGAAGGCCGCCTGCCCCAGTCGGATCAGCCTTTGGAATTATTGTTTGGAAATCAAGTTCTCTACGATTTTTATAAGCCAAAATCCAATCAGCATTATTGGCAGACAGGTATTGTGCCAGATGTAGATTTGATGAACAAACCTCTTTTTGTCATTTTTGATACAGATGCTTATTATCAGTCCATGGACAGTGGAAGCAAAGGAAGTCCAGAGGAAGGGAATGGAGCTGCTGAAAAAGTAAAACCTCCCAAAAAGTATATGCTCAACGGATGTGGTGTGTTGGCAGGAGGCCCTGATGATTATGGGCAAAATGCATACAATGTATTTTGCGATTTAGAAGTTTTGAAGTCTTTGTTAAAAAAAGAATTTAAAAATAGAGTTATTCCTGGACAGCCAACGAGGGGTCAGGGAAAACCATATAAGGAAATTTTTTATAACAGCGCTTATGTGGAAGTAGACCATATGGACAATATGAAGACTGTTCAGACAATGATTCGAGATTTGGGATATCAGGCAGATAGCAATTCAGAATGGATTGAATCCATGCAAAGCCAATCCCGCTCAACCCAGGCAGTGCTGGGAGGAATTGGTGCGGTATCTTTATTTGTGGCTGCCATTGGAATAACGAATACAATGATGATGTCCATTTATGAGAGAACAAAAGAAATAGGCATTATTAAAGTGTTAGGCTGTGGTCTGGGAAATATTAGGACAATGTTTTTATTGGAAGCAGGATATATTGGATTTATTGGAGGGAGCATAGGAATTGGAATTAGCTATGGGATTTCAGCAGTCATCAATAAAGTATCCAGCCAGTCTTATGGAACAATGATGTCAACATCTTATATACCTTTATGGTTGTCAGGTACAGGGCTTATTTTTGCCGTTTTAGTAGGCATGATTGCTGGATTTTTTCCAGCCTTAAGGGCCATGCGCCTTAGTCCTTTGGCAGCTATTCGGAATGAAGCATAGAAAGAGATTGGAAAAATGGTATTTAGCAGCTTATTATTTATCTTTCGGTTTATGATAATTTTTTATCTTATTTATTATATTGCTCCCATTCATTTGCGAAATCTTATTTTACTTATAGGAAGTTTGTTTTTCTATACATGGGGAGAACCTCGCTATTTAATTTTAATCTTGCTATCGATTTTTATAAACTTTTGTCTTGGAAAAGGAATAGAAAAATATTGGGAATCAAAGAAAAAAAAATTAGCCTGTTTAATAGGAGCTGTTTTCTATAATATCGGTATGCTCTTTTTGTTTAAGTATGCTGGCTTTTTTATAGATATAATAAGCTTGGCCACAGGTAGGCAGCTGCCAAAACTAGAATTGGATTTACCCCTTGGCATTAGTTTTTATACATTTCAGATCTTATCTTATGTCATAGATGTATATAAGGGATCGATTCAGGCAGAAACATCGATTATACGCCTTGGCACTTATTTATGCATGTTTCCCCAGCTCATTGCAGGACCCATTGTTATTTACAAAGACGTTGAGACACAGATGAGAAAAAGAAGGTACTGTATGGAGGATTTTGAGGAAGGACTCAAGGTGTTTTCCATAGGCTTGGCCTCAAAAGTGCTTCTGGCTAATCAAATTGGATATTTATGGAGTGAACTGGAGCAGGCAGGATATCAAGGCATATCTACATTTGCCGCTTGGATTGGAGTCCTTGCCTATACACTGCAAATTTATTTTGATTTTTTTGGTTACTCAAAGATGGCCGTGGGACTTGGAAGAATGTTGGGATTTCAACTGCCTCAAAATTTTGATTATCCTTATATTTCCCGTTCTGCAACAGAATTTTGGAGAAGATGGCATATTACATTAGGAGCCTGGTTTCGAGAATATCTCTATATTCCTTTAGGAGGTAATCGAAAAGGCAGAACAAGGACGTATTTAAACTTATTCATTGTTTGGAGCGTTACTGGACTCTGGCATGGAGCCAGCTGGAACTTTGTACTTTGGGGTATTTACTTTTATATATTTATTTCCCTAGAAAAGCTCTATTTAAAAAAATGGTTAGACAAGAGTCAGATCATAGCAAGAGTGTACGCATTGCTCATTATTGGGCTTGGTTGGATTATCTTTGCTCTAACAGATTTTAAGGATATGAAAAACTACTTTTCGACATTATTTTCATTGACAGGAGGGAGCGATTGGTTATATTATATAAGAAACTATGGTTTATTACTTGTAATGGGAATTATATTTTCAACCCCCATTATGCGGAAATGGTACGAGAAACAGAAGGACAAATGGGTAGGAATTTTGGCAGTCTTTCTTCTATTTTGGGCATCGATTTATTTTCTGGTAGATACTGCCTACAACCCTTTCTTGTATTTCCGCTTTTAGGGAATTACGTAAGAGGAGCGAAGATAAATACATGAAAGAATGGAAAAAATGTCCTTTATTTACAGCATTACTAATAAGCTTTGCCATATTAACAATGGCAGGATTATGGGATACAAAAGCCGAGAAGACAGAAGAGCTTAGTCTTGTGTCTGCGGGTACGTCTTCCAATTTTGGAATGCTGGCAGGTGAGATTGCCAAAGCAGGGGGAAATTTTCAGGAAGAATATGAGAAAACATTGAGTGAAAATCTTCCTGTAGCAGTAGTACTCCACAAATGGAAGACAGGCGCTTACTTTAAATCTCCAGAACCTTTGAAAAAGGAAATAGAAGATAAAAAAGACGAGGACATACCTGTTATTGTTTTGGATCCCCAACCTGCGGAGCCTGTCCCCCAGCCAGTTATAGTGGAGGACAATGTAGCGCCAGAGTTGGAAAAGGATCAGGAAGAAGAGACTGCGCCAGAAATAGAACAAAAAGAAGAGCTGACAACGGTAGATGTAAACTACTTTCATGATGCAGCGTTTATTGGAGATTCCAGAATTGTAGGATTACAGTTATATTCTGGATGGGAGAATTCTTCTTTTTTTGCCGCAAAAGGAATGGAAGTCTATTCGTATTTTGATAAACCTTATATTAAAGCAGGAACAGTGAAGATGACAGTTCCCCAAGCTTTGGCAGGACAGCAGTTTGGCAAGATATACATGATGATTGGAATTAATGAGATGGGTACGGGCACTCATGAAACATTTATTGCAAAATATAAAGAGATTATTGAGAGTATTCGGCAGCAGCAGCCTCAGGCCCTTATCTATGTTATGGGAATTTTATACGTAGATGAAGAGAAATCCTTGACAGATCCTATTTTTAATAATGTCAACATAAAGGATAGAAATAAGTACATAGAGCAGATGGCAGAAGAGATGGGATTGTATTATTTAGATGTAAATGAAGCAATATGCGGGACAAATGAATTTTTGCCAAAGGATTATACAGCTGATGGAATTCATTTAAAGGCGGCATATATACCTATATGGACAGATTACCTTCTCAATCATGCAATCTTAGTGGATAGTCCAACAGCATAGGAAATAGCCAGGCCAAGAGATTCTTATTAAGAATTTTCTTGGCCTTTTTGCATTTTCTAATAACCTAGCTCTTCTCCAACTAAAAAAATCCATATTCTTTCAGGATGCTTGCTTCGTCTTGTAATTACAATATGGGAACAGATGCAGTCTGTAGACAGGCAATCTCCACATTTACCTAACATAGAGCAGGGTGTATTGTATTTTAACCTTTTTACATTGGGGGGTGCTGCGATATTTCTTGTACGATGAATACCTTCCTCCACAGTAGATACAATTTTGTTCATGCCACAGACAATAAATACATGTTCTGGTCCTTGGACAAGGCAGGCTATACGATTACCATTTCCATCAATGTTAATAAGCTGTCCGTCGAGAGTTAGGGCATTCGTACTCATAAGATAATAATCCGCCATAACAATTTTTGAAAAAAGGACTCTTTTTTCTTCAGGAGTGGAAGCGCTGGAACGGTCAATATATTCATAATCTCCAGATTGAATTGCAGCTAGAAGACCAATCTCAGTCAAAGTGGAGCTGCCTCCATTGGAGACAGTACTCCCCGTGGGAATGAGTTCCAGTATTCTGTTTAGACAGTTTTCTTTGGAAGAAAAGTATTCTGCCTTCATATTCCGTTTTCCCAGCTCCTTTATTAATGTTTGGCTAAGAGCTTCATAAGCTTGTTGTTTTGGTGTCATTGTCATCCTCCATTTATACAAATATCTTTGGGAAATCTTTAACCATAGTATAGCATTATTGGGAATAAATATATAGTCTTATTTATTATAACATAAACATATGACAGCAAATTCTTTTGCAATCTTCTCTAAACAGCTCATATTGACAAAAAAAACAAAAATTTTACAAAATTCATTGACAATTTTCTAATAATATTTTATAATAAATTCATTCATCAGAGAAACACTTCATGAGAAATGAAGAAGAATATACATTAGACAAAACAGGTATTGGTTACGAGAGTATGTTTTTTGGAAAATCTACCTTAAATTACAAAAGAAACTTCGATTAAAATTGCAAAAGGATAGGAACACTATAAAGGCAAAAGTGCTTTTATAGTAAGGTACTAAGGAGAAATATAAAAAGTACAAAAGATAATAGTAAATAAGGACAGAAAAGAGGTTGTGTCCCAT
>CANOLZ010000087.1 GCA_947567075.1 uncultured bacterium | reverse complement strand
TAGCGATTAATGGTTTTGGACGTATTGGACGTCTTGCATTCAGACAGATGTTTGGAGCAGAAGGATATGAGGTTGTTGCAGTTAATGACTTGACAAATCCAAAAATGCTTGCACATTTGTTAAAATATGATTCTGCTCAAGGTAGATATGCGTTGGCCGATAAAGTAACAGCTAGTGATGACTCTATTACAGTAGATGGAAAAGAGATCAAAATTTATGCACAAAAAGATCCAAAAGATCTTCCTTGGGGAGACTTAGGGGTAGATGTAGTACTGGAGTGTACAGGCTTTTTTACATCTAAGGAAAAAGCTTCCGCTCATATTACGGCAGGCGCTAAGAAAGTAGTTATATCCGCTCCCGCAGGAAATGATCTTCCTACTATTGTTTACAATGTAAATCACACAACATTGACAAAAGATGATACAGTAATCTCAGCTGCATCCTGTACGACAAACTGCTTGGCTCCTATGGCAAAAGCATTGAATAATTTAGCTTCTATTAAAAGCGGTATTATGACAACAGTTCATGCTTATACAGGAGATCAAATGACTCTTGACGGCCCTCATCCTAAGGGTGATTTGAGAAGAGCTAGGGCAGCTGCCTGCTCCATTGTTCCAAACTCTACAGGAGCGGCAAAGGCAATTGGTTTAGTTATCCCCGAATTAAATGGAAAATTAATTGGTTCTGCTCAGAGAGTGCCTACACCTACAGGTTCCACAACAATTTTAGTGGCAGTTGTGGAAGGAAAAGTGACAAAAGACCAGATAAATGAAGCTATGAAGGCGGCAGCTACAGAATCTTATGGATATACAGAAGAAGAATTAGTATCCTCCGACATTGTAGGTATCACATATGGTTCTCTGTTTGATGCTACTCAGACAATGGTATCTCCTATGGAAAATGGAGACACACAAGTTCAGGTAGTTTCTTGGTATGACAATGAGAACAGCTATACAAGCCAGATGGTTCGCACAATAAAATACTTCGCAGAATTGGGATAAAGTTTGTATGATCTTAAATGGTCCGGCCTTGTTGGGCCGGACCTGAATTTATTAGATAGGAAAAACTTATGGAGAGCACCTCTTTGTCTAAGAGGAAAACAGCTGGTCTCTGGCCTGATTGTGGAGGAACAGCTTTGCTTTTTTTAGAAAAATATGGAGGAATTACAATGTTAAATAAAAAATCAGTGGATGATATCCAAGTGAAAGGGAAAAGAGTTTTATGCAGATGTGACTTTAACGTACCTTTAAAAGAGGGAAAAATAACTGATGAAAATCGTCTTGTAGCCGCACTGCCTACGATTAAAAAATTGATTGGAGATGGAGGAACGGTCATTCTTTGTTCCCACCTTGGGAAACCAAAGGGAGAGCCAAAGCCAGAATTATCTTTAGCCCCAGTTGCAAAACGTTTATCAGAGCTTCTTGGACAGGAAGTAAAATTTGCAGCGGATAAGGAAGTTGTGGGAGCCAATGCAAAAGCTGCTGTGGAAGCTATGAAAGATGGAGAAGTAGTTCTCATTGAAAACACCCGTTACAGAGGAGAAGAGACAAAGAATGGGGAAGCTTTTTCCAAAGACCTGGCGTCTTTAGCCGATGTATTTGTAAACGATGCATTTGGCACAGCTCACAGAGCCCATTGCTCCAATGTAGGAGTGACAAAGTACGTGGATACATCTGTCGTTGGGTATTTAATGCAAAAGGAGATTGATTTTCTTGGAAATGCAGTCAACAATCCTAATCGTCCTTTTGTCGCTATTCTTGGGGGTGCAAAGGTGGCAGACAAATTAAATGTTATAGCCAACCTCTTAGAAAAATGTGATACTCTTATTATTGGTGGGGGAATGGCCTTTACCTTTTTAAAGGCAAAAGGCTATGAGGTTGGAGCTTCCCTAGTGGACAATGAAAAGCTGGATTACTGTAAAGAGATGATTGCAAAGGCAGAGAAACTTGGCAAGAAATTATTGCTTCCAGTAGATACTGTTGCAGCAAAAGCTTTCCCCAATCCCATTGATGCAAAAATAGAGGTGTCTAATGTAGGAGCAGATGCCATGCCAGGAGACATGATGGGCTTAGATATAGGAGAAGAAACGGCAAAACAGTATGCAGAGGCAGTGAAAACGGCCAAAACAGTTGTTTGGAATGGACCTATGGGAGTTTTTGAAAATCCAGTACTTGCAAAAGGGACGATTGCAGTAGCAAAGTCTTTGGCAGAGACAGATGCGACGACGATTATTGGAGGCGGTGATTCAGCAGCAGCGGTAAACCAGCTTGGTTTTGGAGATAAAATGTCCCATATTTCTACAGGAGGGGGAGCATCTTTAGAATTTTTGGAAGGAAAAGAGTTGCCAGGTGTTGCAGCCGCAAATGATAAATAATAGAGAAGATTTGGAAAGAGAGGATAATGATGGCCCGAAGAAAAATTATTGCTGGAAACTGGAAAATGAATAAAACACCAAGTGAGACAGTTGCTTTTATTAATGAATTGAAACCTTTGGTAGAGACAAAAGATGCAGATGTAGTATTTTGTGTGCCTGCTATAAATATTATTCCTGCTTTAGAGGCAGCGAAAGGTTCCAATATTATGATTGGCGCAGAAAATATGCACTTTGAAGAAAGTGGCGCTTTTACTGGGGAGATTTCCCCTAATATGCTTACAGATGTAGGAGTAAAATACGTGATTATTGGTCATTCTGAAAGAAGAGAATATTTTGCAGAGACTGATGAGACAGTAAACAAAAAGGTAAAGAAAGCCTTTGAACACGGCATTACTCCAATTGTATGCTGTGGGGAGACATTAACCCAGAGGGAGCAAGGGATTACAATTGATTTTGTTCGTCAGCAGATCAAAGTAGCCTTTTTAGGAGTAACAGCCCAGCAGGCAAAGACAGCAGTTATTGCTTATGAGCCAATTTGGGCTATTGGGACGGGAAAAGTTGCCACTACAGAGCAGGCCCAAGAAGTATGCAGCGCCATTAGAGCATGTATTTCTGAGATATATGATCAAGCTACTGGGGAGGCGATCCGTATACAATATGGAGGTTCTGTTTCAGCTGGAAATGCAAAGGAATTATTTGCTCAGGCAGATATTGATGGAGGCTTAGTAGGGGGTGCAGCCTTAAAACCAGATTTTGGAAAAATTGTCAATTATCAATAAAAGTAAAAAATATAATTAGGTGAAAACTCGCTTCAAGCTATGAATCGGATATTATGGAAGCGAGTTTTCTTCTATTCTCTAATAGTTTATGTACCTATTTTTTTCATAGACAAGAAAAAGAACAAAGACAGAACGATGGTTCTCAAGAATTGCCTTATTGACAACAATGTATGAATCTGATATTCTAAATTTATATAAAAGAAATGGCTGTGTTGTATAGAGAGATCAGAGATATATGCTGAGCAGAAATGGGAGATTAATATGATAGAACTACATAATTATAATAAGCCAGTTGCTTGCAGCAAATGCGGTGGCGACATGATATTTAAAGGCGTCGGAGAATATGAATGTTCAAAGTGCAGGAACATAGAATATGACGATTATGGAAAAGTAAGAGCTTATGTAGAGGAGCATCGAGGGGCAACAACAGCGCAAATATCAGAAGCTACAGGGGTATCAAAAAAGGAAATTAGAGAGATGCTTAGGGAGGAGAGGTTGGAACTTACTGCAGATTCTCAACCCTTTCTTTATTGCGAAATGTGTCATAAGCCAATCCGTTCTGGCCGTTTGTGCCTAGAGTGTGAGAGGAGCCATGGACTAGAGATAAAGAGAAAGAAAAATATAAGTGGAGTGGGAATGCAGGATGTGTCCACTGCCAGCGGAGAAAAAAGATTTAGAAGATAGGGCCAGAGCCTTATCTTCTATTTATTTCATGACAATAGAAGCCTCCCAAAGGTGGATTCTATTATTGACAATTAGAAAATTCTGTTGACGAAAAAGAACAGGATTGATATGATATATGAGTAGATTTTCGTAGATTTATAGAGGGTTTATAAGGAGTACGGATGATAAGGGAAAACAAGGGAGGGGTTCGAAGGACTCTGTTTCTCATTTTTACCTTTTGTGCAGTTAGTTTTGGATGGTATAAGGCGTCTGAAATCAGCCATGCATATGAGGAAGTGAAGGGTACAGTGAATTATAGAAGTGTAGCAGTACGGGGGGACGCCTCAAAAGAAAGTGATGTGGTCACTGGATTAGTAGAAGGAGAAGAGGTGACCATTATTGATGAGAAAAAGGGAGAAGACGGTCAGCTCTGGTACGCTATATTAACAAAAAACTCCAAAAAGGGATATGTAAGATCAGATTTAATTCTTAAGGGAAAGACAGCAAGTGGGTCATCAGGAAATTCTTCTAGTTCTTCTAGTTCCAGCACACCGCCTAGTCAGCCATCAGGAGACATTATTAATGGAAGTGGGGGAACGATTAAGGCAAGAAGTGTGCGGGTAAGAAGTACAGCATCAACTACAGGAGAAATGGTTTTTGCTTTAAAGGAAGGAGATGTTGTGACCATTTCGGATTCAGTGACAGGCAGTGATGCAAAAATGTGGTATAAAGTGCTGGTCGCTTATAACGGAATAACAAAGACAGGATATATTCGTTCTGATCTTGTAACCATTACCTCAAGGCCTCCAGTGTCAGCAATAGAAGGAAGCCAGGAAGAAAAGGGGAAAAATGGAGTAATTAAAGGGAGAGGGGTACGAATTAGGACCTTTGGATCAACATCTGCGGATGTACGGTGCACATTGGATTCTGGTACGAAAATAGCTGTGATGGGGACTTCTACGGATGAAGATAATAACATCTGGTATCAAATTGCTTTTGTATACGAAGGAACAGCTCAGAAGGGATATGTGCGTGGAGATCTTGTTTCCCTAGAGGATGAAGATAGTTCCACTTTTGTCAAAGAGGAAGATATTTCTACTCCAGAACAGCGCTTAGGTGCAGTAAATGGAACAAATGTCAATGTACGGGAAGAACCAGTAAATGGAAATTTTATTTGTAAGTTAAGTACAGGGCATACAGTAAAAATAATAGAAGAAAAACAAGGCCAAGATGGAAAAGCTTGGTATTATATTACCTTTACATACAGCAATGCTACCTATAGTGGATGGATGAGAAGTGATTTCATTGTAGTAGAGGAAAATACTACCAATTCTTCAACAGAGGGAGAAGATACATCCATTGGCAAGGAAGGAATTGTAAAAGGGATCAGCGTTCGAGTAAGAGAATCGGCAGTGAATGGGTCAGTACTTTGTCAGGTTAGCACAGGACATTTCGTAAAAATAGAAGGGGAAATGAATGGAAGTGATGGTTATCTTTGGTACCAAATTCTCTTGGAGTTCAATGGAGAAGAAAAAAAAGGTTTTATTAGAAGCGATTATGTAAATGTAAGTCAGACTTCCTCCCCAGAGGGAGATCAGGACTTTGAGACAATTTTACAGGATCAGGGTTTTCCAGAAAGTTATAAAAATCCTTTGAGAAATTTGCATTCCATTTACCCAAGGTGGAAATTTGAAGGGGTTCACACAGGACTTGACTGGAATGACGTAGTGAAGGCAGAAAGTTCCGTAGGAAAAAATTTAGTCTATTATAATAGTCCAGCTTCCTGGAAATCTACAGATGAAAAGGCATATAACTGGACGGCCAATGCCTGGTATGGATTTGATGGGGCCACCTGGGTTTCTGCTTCTACAGAAGCAGTGCAGTTTTATTTAGACCCTAGGAATTTTCTTGACGATAGTGGTATCTTTCAGTTTGAAACATTGGAATATGAGGACTATCATAAGGAGGAGGGGGTGTCTAATCTGCTGGCTGCAACCTTTATGAGAGGCAGCTACACAGATACAGATGGAGAAGAACGTTCCTATGCTTCTACATTTATGGAAGCAGGAAAGGCGACTTCGGTTAATCCTTATCACCTGGCTGCAAGATGTTACCAAGAGCAGGGGTTGAACGGAAGCGCTAGTAGCAGTGGAGATGTAGGTGGATTGGAGAAAATTTTTAACTATTATAACATTGGAGCTTATCCATTAGGAGGGCAGTCAGCAGTCGTTACGGGACTTATTTATGCCTCAGGTACAGATGAAAATTATTTAAGGCCATGGAATTCTAGATATCGTTCTATTATGGGAGGAGCAAAATATGTTGGGGAGCGTTATGTGAAAAAAGGTCAGAACACCTTATATTTTCAGAAATTTAATGTGGTGAATAAAGAGAATGGTTTATACTCCCATCAATATATGACCAATCTTCAGGCAGCTTCTGCAGAGGCTGCCAAGATGAAAAGGGCTTATTCAAATTTGGGGGATACAGAGCTTGTCTTTCGCATTCCTATATATGAGAATATGCCAGATACTCCTTCAAGCAGGCCAGTATCTTCTGCAAACCCCAATAATTATTTGGCATCTTTGTCTATAGAAAATTATGAGATGCTTCCTGTATTTAGCGGTAAAGTGGACAGCTATTACGTGACAGTGGATAACAGCGTTTCCTCTGTGAACATTCAGGGAAATCCAGTGGCAAGTACATCTACGGTAAGTGGTTTAGGCACTGTTCAGCTGGAAGAAGGAACCAATACAATAAATATTGTATGCAAGGCCCAGAATGGGGAGACAAAAACATACACAATAATGATAACAAGAACAAGAAACGAATAGGAAGGAGCAAGGTTTCGATATGAGGTTTAAGAAATCAAAAGGATTGATTTTGGGATTAGGGATATTTTTATATTTATGTGCATCGCCTATTCCGTCTCAGGCAGCGGGTTCTGTTTCTGTTTCCCCAGATAAAGAATCTATTGGGATTGGAGAGGAAGTAACAGTCCAAATAAAGGCAAGTAAACCTTCGGATCCTACGGAGCCTACTCAGATTAGCGTAGAATATGATACGAATTTTCTTACATTTCAATCATGTAGCACAGGCTATGGTGGTGGAGGCGGTGGACTTATTACCTTATCGGATACATCGGCGTCAATTCAATTTAAGGCAGTATCTGTAGGAAATACAACGATAGATGTATCAGCTGTGATTGACGGAGATGGGGCAAGTATACCAACAGATTCTTCAAAAATTAGTATTGCAGGCAGCAGTGACAAAAATCAATCTTCGGATGCAAGCTTGGCAGCCTTTAGCGTATCTCCAGGTATATTATCCCCAGCTTTTTCCCCGGACATTACTTCTTATACCTTGTCTGTGCCAAATGATACAGAGACTGTAATGGTTTCTTGCACTCCAAGAGACAAGGACGCACAGATTACGGGTGTTACTGGATTTAGTAAGCTCAATGTTGGGGAAAACCACGCTCAGATAAAGGTGTTGGCAAAAAATGGAGAAATGAAACAATATCATATTGATATAATAAGAGAAGAAGCCCTCGAGGAGAAAACAGTAAGAGTGGAAGAAGGAAGGATTCCTTTAGCAGATAGCACACTGTCCATTGTAAGAGAATTTGGAGATGATGTGATTCCTCAAGGATTTGTAAAAACACAATATGATTATAATGGTGAGAGCATTCAGGCTGCAAAGCTTGCCATGGGAGACTTGATTCTCTTTTATTTTACAGATGGCAGTGGGCAGGGGATTGATTTTTATATTTATCATCCTGAGACAAATGCTTTCTCAGATTTTGTAAAAATTGATGGAATAGAAGGACGTTTTATTGTTCCCCTGCCTGCCGATGAAAGTATACAAGTACCTGAAGGATTTACAAGGGCTAATATACAGTGGGGAGGAAAAACAGTGGAGGTTTGGATTCCCCTTGTAGATACTGCAAAAGGGGAGACAGTTAAAAAGAAAGGGCTGAAAAATATTTACGCAGGAATTGAAGGGGTCATGAGAGTGTATGCGGAGGAAGGACAGACGGATACCCCTGAAGGAGCAGCAGGGGAACCAGGGGATGGCGGAACGCCAGAGGAAGGCACTCCACAAGGAGGAGCACAAGGTGAGACCCCACAAGAAGAGCCAGCAGGTGAGGCGTCTGCAGGAGAACAAGGAAGTGGAGGGACAGAATTTTTTATGCTCTATGCAATGAGCAGTGAAGGAAATAAAGGATTATATTTATATGACAGCACAGAAGGAACTTACCAGAGATATTTTGGCATGGGAGGAGGGGATGGAACTTCCTTAGGAAAGGATTTTAAGTCCATCGCCAGTATCCGTCTGATTATTATTGGAGTAATGGGTGTGGCCATTCTTGCATTAGTTGTGGCTCTTCTTGGAGTGATAATGATTGGAAGAAGAGGACAGGGAAAAAGAGAAAAAGTGTATCGTAGTGGGAGGGAGCCAAAGCCTGCAAGAAATTTGGTATATGACGAGGAGGAAGACAGCAAAGAGGAATTGGACATTTACGATGATTATGATGATGATATGGAACAAATGAGAAAAAGAGTGGCAGCAAAAGAAAAATCAGCTATTAAACGGGAAAGGAAGGCCTTAAACTTTTTGATAGATACAGAGGATGAAGACGAGGAAATAACAGAAGTAGAAGTCCCATCTCCTAGACCCATGAAAAGAGAGCAGCCAGAAAGAGAAACTCTTCAAAGAAAGCCAAAACAAGTTCGGCAAAAAGAACCATCAAAGGTTTCCAGACCTAGGCCTGTTTCTTCCACTCCTTCTACCCAGAGTACAGGAACTAGAAAGACAGCACCTGCAAGAACATCCACGAGGACAGCGCCTGTAAGAACAGAAGCCTATGAAGATAGGCCAGTAAAAAGAGTGGTGAAGAAAGAACAGGGAAAAGATGTAGTAAGGACCCAAAGGCCAGTACGGGTTTCCCCACAAGAAACAGGGACGGGAAAGTCTTTATCAAAGGAGGGACAAAGCCGATTAGA
>CANOLZ010000086.1 GCA_947567075.1 uncultured bacterium | reverse complement strand
TTGTAGCCATGGTGGAAAATGTGAAGGGCAGAGGGGGAAGTCATTATGTAATACCCATTGTAAAGGCAGGAATGGAACAGTATTATGGTAAGGAGACCAGCAAGGTAGAAGATAGAAAAGAAGATACCACATCTTGACAGCAAATAGGAAGTATGCAATAATACTTTCAGGTGATGCCAATGATAACAGCATTTAATAGACAGCAGCTTGCAGCTGTAAGAGGAATGCGAAAGCAAAGTGAAATAAGAGCCATTTTAGGAATTCACGGAATAGAACATAAGTTGGAAATAATAAGGGACAGAGGTCCAGCAGTGAAACTTGCAGATGGAAGTATATTAAAGGCAACCCATATGTTTTACATATATGTTCATAAGAAAGATTTGCGTAAAGCAAAATATATTGTTAGGCGTGAGATTAAAAACCGAAGCGGAGCTATGTAGCTCCGCTTTCTTTAAAGATAAGAGAAGTTAGGAGGGATTTTCTTGAAGAAAATTTGGAAGTTAGGAGTTATATTTTTCATAATTTTTTTCACTGGGTGTAAGAAAAAGGAGGACGAGCCTACAAAAATAGTAAGTGGAATGAGGGCTATTGAACAGTCCGATTATGAGACAGCTATTGGAAACTTTGAAACAGCTATTGCTACAGGAGAAGATTTGGAAGCTGCTTATAGAGGGCTGGGGATGGCCTATTTAGGCCAGACAGATTATGAGAAAGCAGTAGAATGTTTCGAGCTTGCCCTAAATCAGGCTGGTGGGAAGGTAGGCCCCATGGAATATGACATTTCCTATTATTTAGCAGTTGCAGAATATAAAAGAGGAGCCATAGACAATGCTATTGAGATTTATACATCCATGATAGCATTGGATAAAAAGAATCCTTCTACATATTATTTAAGAGGTGCAATGGAGCTGGAAAAAGGGGAATATGATGCAGCCATAAAAGATTTTAACGAGGCTATTATCCATGATGAAAAAAATGATGAGTTATATATAGATATATTTCAGAGACTAAAAGAATTTGGATATGTTGATGGAGGAAAGGAATATTTAAATAAAGCATTGAGCATAGAAGGATTTAATAATTACCAGAAGGGAAGGTTCTATTATTTTCTAGAAGATTTTGAAAATGCGAGGAATTATTTAGAGACAGCGAGAAGTGAGGGGAAAGAAGAATCTGATATAATTTTATATTTAGGAAGGACTTATGAAGATCTAGGAGGAGAGAAAAATTTAGAATATGCTATTTCTTTATATCGAGCCTATTTAGAGAAAAATCCAGAGGATGAGGAAATATATAATCAGATGGGACTTTGCCAGATGGGACTTAGAGATTATGAAGGAGCTTTAGGGACCTTTCAAGCTGCTCTTGCCATTGAGGGGAATACAATGACCCAGAAACTAAAGTTTCATGAGATTGTTGCCTATGAGTACATGTCAGACTTTAAAAGTGCAGCTGCATTAATGGAAGAATATATAAGGGCATATCCCGATGATGAAGCAGCAAAGAAAGAGTATATATTTTTAAAGACAAGATAAGAAATATATTTACAAATTAGCAAAGAGAGAAGATAAATTTTTCATACTTTACATAGAAGAAGAAATGTGTTATTATATTATTGTATATATAATAATGAGAATGAATTTGATTGGATAATTTGAGGCGGATATATTAGAATGAAATAATGTGTATTCACACAGGGAAAAAAGAGAGGAGAAGATTTATGACAGATAGTCAAAAATTAAATATAATCATAAACAAATTGGAATGGATCGATGATTTTAAAGAAAAGATTATAGGAATTGATGAGATCAAGGAAAAGATGTCAGATTTAGATGTTATGAAGAAGAATATGAGAAATATGGAAGATAAAGTTACCATTATGCAAGAAGATATACAAGAAATGAAAGAAGGAACAAAGGAAATCATAAAGGATATAAATAAATTAAAAGAAAATGTTTCTATATTAAATGAAAAAGCAAACGAAATGGATGAAAACATTAGGAGTATTTATATGATTATTGAAAATAATGTGATTCCACAAATTAAAGTTGTTGCAGAGGGACATTGCGATCTGTTTCGAAGATTTAAAGATGTCGTGAAATCAGAGCAGGAAAAAGAACTTTTTCAAATTCGTCTTATTGCATTAGAAAATGAAATGGCATTGGTAAAGAAAAAAATAAAATAAGGTAATGTAAAATAACTTGTATCTTTGGAAATAAATGGCTCCTTTTTGGTAAGAATCAGGATATGACAATTCTTATCGAAAAGGAGTATTATTATGCCAACTGCAAAAGAGTAAATTCGATAGATTATCTCAGAAAACAACATCAACCGTGTTGCAGATGTATACACTCCGCTTAAGGACAGTTTCAAAAACATTCTCCAAGAACTTCTGGAAGGGGAAATGGATGCCACTCTTGGCTATAAGAGGAACCAAAAAGGGGATTTTACAACAGATAATAAACGCAACAGACATTCCCCCAAAACTTTAAAAAGCCAGTATGGGTAAATCCAGGCAGATGTGTCAAGGGAGCGAAATGGGGAGTTTGAGCCCAAGCTTATCCTCAAATAGAAAAAGTGATCTCGCTGTATGCTTGCGGGATGAACACTAGGGACATCCATGACCAGCTGCAGAACCTCTATGGGATCGAACTATCCGCCGAAATGGTCAGCAAGAACACTGATAAGATCCTGTCACAGGTAAAAGAATAGCAGACATGCCCACTCAATCCAGTCTGCATCCATTACAAGGTAAGGGAAGGCAGAGAGCTCTTAAACTGTGCTGCCTATGTTGTGCTTAGTGTTATCATTGACAGTCACAAAGATATTTTAAGCATCACCATTGGGGCCAATGAGACCAGCAAGTTCTGGCTGGGGATGCTCAATGTCCTGGTCTTCAGTGTGGACGGGCTTGCTAGATTCAAAGAGGCGATCTAGGCGGTCTACCCGCAGGCAAAGATTCAGCGGTGCGTCATCCATATGCTGTGAAATAGAAGTTCTTAGACGATTTCAAGTCTGTATACAATGTGCGCAATGAAGATGCAGCCCTTGCTGAAATGGATACAATCCAGGAAAAATGGGGGAAGAAATATACTTATACGCTCCGCAGCTGGGGAGATGTGAGCTCTTTTTTCCGGTTTTCCAACAATATCCTCCCCATCATGTACACGACAAATATTATGGAGGGGTTCAACTGCCAGTATTGGAAAGTCACAAAGACGAAAAGTGTGTTTCCAAATGATACAGCCCTGGAAAATGCTCTATCTGGCCAATGAGAACGTGGTCAAAAAATGGATACAGAGGTACCAGAGCTGGGAACAGGTGGTGAACCAGCTGCTCGTCCTGTATGGAGAAAGTCTTACAGAATACATGTAAAAAGGAACATCGGAGTAGCAGCCCTAAACTGTACTGCTGCTCCGGCAAGCTTTACTCCATTGGCATTTTACATCTGGTTAAACGATGACCAAAAAGAAAAAGCAACAAAAGAACCCTTACAAAAAACGACAGGATTTTCTACATATCGTATTCTTATCAAAGAAGATTATTTCCTAATAGACACAAAATTTTTTATGCCCTCACTTATAGGATTGTTCAAAAAAGTCTACAAGATGATTTAAAGTTAATAGATATAATAGAATTTGACGAGTTAATAATCATGGAAGAAATGCAGTGTATCATTTTTATCTTTTCAGAATATAGACAGTCTCAAATAGAGAAGGATGTACCCCCTATTGGATACATTCTTCCCATATTTTTAGCCTAAAAAAGAAAAAAGATGATGAATAACAACCATTTTTTCTCTTTTAAATATGATCATATAACTATGCTTAAATGAGAATAGTATAACGAATTTTTTGAATTAGGGTAACAGAAAAGGAATTTCTATTTTCCAATTTTCTTTAGTAGGGGGGTCTTGAATTAAGAAAACAAATATTACAATAAGGAGGGAGAGAACTATGACTTTCCAGAAATATATTATCTAAAAAGAGTTTCTATAATGAGAATGGATGATTATGTTCATATTCTGTTTTTTTCTAAAAGTTTTTTCTGCAAAACCTTGTTGCGCAATATTGGATAGGTTGCTATAATGTATAAAACTGGTTGGCCATTAAGGGAAATATAAGGAGAAACGACAGCATTATGATAGAAAAATTGATTAGCAATATAAAAAGAACAGGGGCTCCCATCGTTGTGGGCTTAGATCCTATGCTTTCATTGATTCCTTCCTCTATGAAAGACACTGCTTTTAAGGAGTATGGAGAGACCTTAAAGGGGGCTGGAGAGATTGTTTGGCAATATAATAAAAGGATTATTGATGCTATTTATGATTTAATTCCAGCAGTGAAACTCCAAATTGCTATGTATGAACAGTTTGGTCTGCCGGGACTTTATGCTTTTCAACAGACAGTTGATTATAGTAGAGAAAAAGGATTGGTTGTCATTGGAGATGTAAAAAGGGGAGATATTGGTTCCACATCAGCAGCTTATGCAACAGCTCACCTTGGAAAAGTACAGGTGGGAAGTAAAAGATTTTCTGTTTTTAATGAAGATTTTGCCACGGTAAATCCTTATTTTGGAATAGATGGAATCAAGCCTTTTTTGGATGTATGTAAAGAAGAGAAAAAGGGAATCTTTGTTTTAGTAAAGACGTCTAATCCAAGCAGTGGAGACTTTCAGGATCAAGTTGTAGAGGGAAAACCTTTATATGAAAAGGTAGGAGAGGAAGTTGCAAAATGGGGGAATTGCCATATGGGTCATTCTTACAGTTATATAGGAGCGGTAGTAGGAGCAACTTATCCAGAAATGGGAAGAGCTCTTAGAAGTATTATGCCAAAAGCATATCTGCTTGTCCCAGGCTATGGAGCACAAGGGGCTCAGGGGAAAGATCTTGTCCCCTTTTTTGACAAAGATGGCTTAGGCGCTCTTATAAATTCATCTAGAGGGATTATTGGAGCATATCAGCAAGAGAAATATAGTTGTTTTGGAGAACAAAATTTTGAAGAAGCCTCTAGGCAGGCTGTTGTGGACATGAGGGAAGATATAAAATCAGTCATTGGTTAAACTTAATTGTATGTCCGTCCAAAGGGACAGGGGGGAGTTTGTATGAGAATTGGAATGGGCTATGATGTCCATAGATTAGTGGAAGGAAGAAAGCTAATTTTAGGAGGTGTGGAGATTCCTTATGATAAGGGTTTGCTTGGACACTCTGATGCAGATGTTTTAATTCATTCTATTATGGATGCATTGCTCGGCGCTGCTTCCTTGGGGGATATTGGACAACATTTTCCTGATACAGATATTCAGTATGAGGGAATTTCCAGCGTTGTGCTTTTAGAAAAGGTAGGAGAACTCTTGCTGGATAACCATTATTATATTGTAAACATTGACGCAACGATCATTGCCCAAAGGCCGAAATTATTGACTTATCGAGAGGAAATGACTGGGAATGTGGCGAATGCGTTGGGAATTTTGAAAAGTCAGGTAAATATCAAAGCTACGACAGAGGAAGGTTTAGGATTTACAGGTAAGGGAGAGGGAATATCTTCCCAAGCTATTTGCCTTCTGACGACTCCTGTGAATTATAAAGAGGACGTTCTGATAGATAGTTGTGGCAGTTGTAAAGGATGTTTAGGATGCAGCAGACAATAAGAGAGACAATAGTACGGAAATTAAAGGAAAAAGAAGAGAAAAATCGAACAAGGAGATTATGGGAACACGCATTCCCAGAAGACAGCAAGAAGTTTGTAGACTATTATTATGAGGAAAAATGTAGGGATAATTGTATTTGGGTGTTAGAGGAAAATGGTGAAATACGTTCAATGGTTCAGCTAAATCCGTATTTTTTTCAAAGACCACCATTGGCTGAGAGGAAAGAGACACGGATATATTATATTGTGGGTGTTTCTACACAAAAGGAGTACCGTAAAAAAGGATATATGGATAGGGTTTTGCGCAAGGTTTTAGTATCTATGAAAGAGGAAGGTGCCCCTTTTACTTTTTTAATGCCTGCCAGAAAAGAAATTTACCTTCCCTATGAGTTTCGCTATATATATGATAGAGAAGAATATATATGCCATGTGATGAAAGATATGTCTGTGAATGGGGAGAAGTATGAGCTGGCAGACTTCAATAAGGCAGAGGAATTAGCAGATTTTGCATCAGATATCTTGCAACAGAGATACGCTATTTATGCAAGCCGTAATGAGGCTTATTATAAACGGTGGATGAAAGAATTAAACGCCCAGGATGGAGGAATTTCCATTTTCAGGGAAAATGGAAAGATCAAATCTTATTATGCTTTTGGAAAGGATGGGAATAAAATAGAAATCCAGGAAGTACTAAATAAGGATGTGCCTCTTTCTCAAATGGGACTACAAAAAAAGGGAAAGAAGCCGTTGATAATGGCTAGAATCTTAAATTTGGATAAAATGGCACCTTTTATTATGTCTAAGAATCCTCTATCTTTAAAAATCTACATAAAAGATTCTGTAATAAAAGAAAATAATGGATTCTTTTTATGGGAAGTGGGAACAAGGGGTAGCTCCTTTAAAAGATTGGAGAGAGGAGTTGTTCAGGCGGCAGAGCTTTCAGAAGAAGGCAACCCTGATTGGACAGTGTCTATAGGAGAACTGGGACAATTTATCTTTGGCTATAAGCCCGTATCTTATTGGATGGAAAGAAAGGAAATATCGGAAAAAACTAGTGAAATTCTTGAAGAAATCTGTCTTCTTTCTCCTGTTTTTATTAATGAAATCGTTTAGAGATATTGACAAAAGGGAATCAATTGCATAGACTATACATGATAACAGAATAGGAAAAGGCAAAGACCGGAAAGAGTACATTTTCCTCAGTATAAAAGAGAGAGGCTGCCTTTGGCTGAAAACAGCCTTTATATAAGGAAAATGGAAGTGCGTCCGCGAGCTGGCCGGGTGAATAGATTTTAAAATCTAGTTAATGACAGAATAGAAATATTTCATATTAACAAGATGATATAAAAGTAGCTCTGTACGAAGACATGCGTTAACTGTGTAAGGGAAAGACAGATGATTATTATACATAAGCATTTGTCTTTAATAAGAGTGGACCCGCGGAAAACTTCGTCTCTTTATAGAGACGAAGTTTTTTGTATGGATATCTTATTAAGTAGATTCTTTTGTTGTTTAGGAGTTGATGTTTATGGGAATGCTTCAGCATATTAGAGAAGAAATTAAAGTGATAAAGGAAAGAGATCCTGCTATTCATTCTTCCCTTGAAGTTTTTTTATACCCTAGTTTTAAGGTTATGTTAGGATATCGTATTGCCCACAAATTATATAAGAACAAACATTATTTTCTAGCCCGCTGGGTCTCTCAAAGGGCAGCGAGAAAAACAGGAATTGAGATCCATCCTGGAGCAAGAATTGGAAGTGGTTTTTTTATCGACCATGGAAATGGGGTTATTATTGGAGAAACGACAGTCATTGGAAACAATGTAACTCTTTATCAAGGAGTTACTTTGGGAGGAACTGGAAAGGAACATGGAAAAAGGCATCCTACCATTGAAGACAATGTAATGATAAGTGCAGGCGCTAAAGTTCTTGGCTCTTTTACTGTAGGGGAGAATTCTAAAATAGGGGCAGGAAGTGTAGTTCTCCATGAGGTTCCCCCTAATTCAACTGTGGTAGGAGTTCCAGGCAGAGTAGTGAAGCGCACAAAAAATTGTATGCCAAGGGAAGATATGGATCATACCGATTTGCCAGATCCTGTAAAAGAGGATATTGCTTCTTTACAGCAGGCAAACAGCGCTTTAACAAATCGTCTTATTGATTTGGAAGCAGAAGTAAAAAGAATGAGAAACAAGGAAAAAAGAAAAGAGGAGAACAAGACATGAAAATATATAATACACTGACAAAGAAAAAAGAAGAATTTATCCCTTTGGAAAAGGGAAAGGTAAAAATGTATGTATGCGGTCCAACTGTTTATAATCTCATTCATATTGGAAATGCAAGACCGATGATTGTGTTTGATACAATTAGAAGGTATATGGAATATAAAGGATTAGAAGTAAATTATGTTTCCAATTTTACAGATGTAGACGATAAAATTATTAAGGCTGCAAAGGAAGAAGGGGTCGAGGCTTCTGATATATCTGAAAGGTATATTATGGAATGTAAAAAGGATATGGATTCTTTGAATATAAAAGAAGCGACAGTACACCCAAAAGCAACAGAGGAAATTGACAGTATGGTAGCAATCATACAGGATTTAATGGATAAAGATTTTGCTTATAAAGTGTCAGATGGAACGGTTTATTATCGTGTAAAAAAATTTCAGGACTATGGAAAGCTGTCCCATAAAAATTTGGATGATTTAGAGGCAGGACATAGAGAGATGAAAGTGACAGGGGGTGATAAGGAAGATGATTTCGATTTTGTACTTTGGAAACCAAAAAAAGAGGGAGAACCTTTTTGGAATTCTCCCTGGTGTGATGGAAGACCAGGATGGCATATTGAATGCTCTGCTATGTCCAGAAAATATTTGGGGGAAGAAATTGATATCCATGCTGGGGGAGAGGATTTAATTTTTCCACATCATGAAAATGAAATTGCTCAGAGTGAGGGAGCAAATGGAAAAACATTTGCAAAATATTGGATGCACAATGGGTTTTTGAACATTGACAACAAAAAAATGAGTAAGTCTCTTGGAAACTTTTTTACTGTGAGAGATGTTAATCAAAAATATGATCCCCAGGTTCTTCGTTTTTTCATGTTAAGCGCCCATTATAGAAGTCCTTTAAACTTTAGTGAAGATTTAATGGAAGCCGCAAAAAATGGATTGTCAAGAATTGTATCATCTGTTGAAAATCTTCGTTATCTTTTAGAGATAGCAGTGA
>CANOLZ010000085.1 GCA_947567075.1 uncultured bacterium | reverse complement strand
TTGTTTCATAGCCATCAGGCAGACGGCTAATAAAATCATGGGCATTGGCTAATTTTGCAGCTCCGTAGATTTCTTCGTCAGTGGCGTTTAATTTTCCATAACGGATGTTTTCCATAACAGTGCCTGTAAAGAGATGGGTATCTTGTAATACAATGCCTAATGAACGGCGCAGATCCGTTTTTTTAATTTTGTTGATGTTGATGCCGTCATAACGAATTTTTCCATCAGCCAGATCATAAAATCGGTTAATTAGATTTGTAATAGTCGTTTTTCCTGCTCCAGTAGCTCCTACAAAGGCAATTTTTTGTCCAGGTTCTGCATAGAGGGTAACATTGTGAAGGACGATTTTATCTTCGGTATAGCCAAAATCCACATCATAAAAACGGACTTCCCCTGTCAATTGGGTATACGTAATGGTGCCATCTTTGTGGGGATGCTTCCATGCCCAAAGACCAGTGCGTTCTTTGGATTCTACCAATGAGCCATTTTCCTGTTTTGCATGGACTAATGTGACATATCCATTATCGGATTCTGGCACTTCATCCATGAGATTGAAAATACGGCCTGCACCTGCAAGGGCCATGACAATGGAGTTTAATTGTTGGGATATTTGGCTTATAGGCATGGTAAAGCTTTTGGACAATTGTAAAAAAGCGGCAATGGCGCCTAACGTCAATCCGCCAAAGCCAGAAAGGGCTAAGACACCTCCAACAATAGCAATTAATACATATTGAAGATTTCCCAAATTCATCATGACAGGCATGAGAATATTGGCATATTTGTTTGCCTCTGTAGAATGACTGCATAACTGTTCATTTAACTGGTCAAATCCTGCTTTTGCCTGTTCTTCATGGCAAAAAACTTTCACCACCTTTTGTCCGTGGATCATTTCCTCTATATAACCATTTAGGGAGGCAAGGGACTGCTGTTGTTTTATGAAATAAGAACCGCTTCTCCCAGCAATTTTTCCAGTAATGGTAAGCATGAGAAAAATACAAACAATGATAAGAATAGTAAGGGGAATACTTGTGGCAATCATTGCGCAAAATACAGATAGAATAGTAATAAAGGAAGAAAACATTTGTGGAATACTTTGGGAAATCATTTGACGCAAAGTATCAGTATCATTTGTATAGTGGCTCATAATATTACCTTGGGTATGGGTGTCAAAATATTGAATAGGTAAGGTTTGCATGTGGGCAAACATCTCATCTCTAATTTTCTTTAGCACTCCCTGTGCAATGGAAACCATGAGACGGTTATAGAGAAAAGACGAGAAGATGCCAATAGCATAAATAGAAGCCATTGTGAGAACAGCTCGAAAGAGACCGTCAAAAACAGGAGAATCCATTAATAACAAAGGAGCAATGTAATCGTCAATTAAAATCTGAATAAAGAGAGAGCCAGAAACATTGGACAAGGAGCTAATCAAGATACAAATAAGAACAATAAAAAAGCGAAGCTTATAATCCTTTGTTACATAAGTCATAAGGCGTTGAATCGTTTTTCTGTTATTTTTCATCTTCCTCTCCTCCTTTCATCTGAGAATAGTAAACTTCCTGATAGATGGAATTGTTTTCCAATAATTCCTGGTGAGTTCCAAAGCCGTGGATGTTTCCTCCTTCCATGACAATGATTTTATCTGCATCTTCGATAGAGGAAATTCTCTGGGCAATAATAAATTTTGTCGTGTCTGGAATTTCTTCACGGAATGCTTTTTTGATGAAAGAGTCGGTTTTTGTATCAACAGCGCTTGTGGAATCGTCTAAAATAAGGATTTTTGGCTTTTTCAACAGAGCCCTGGCAATACAAATTCTCTGCTTTTGTCCTCCTGAGACATTGGAACCTCCTTCATCAATGTACGTATCATAGCCTTTTGGAAAGCTTTCAATAAAGTCATGGGCCTGGGCCAGTTTACATGCCTGAATCAATTCTTCTTCTGTTGCGTCTTCTTTTCCCCACCGGAGATTTTCCTTAATTGTTCCAGAAAACAATACGTTTTTTTGTAAAACCATAGCAACTTCATTGCGAAGGGTTTCCAAGTCATAATCTCTGACATCTACACCCCCAACTTTGACAGAACCTTTCGTCACGTCATAGAGGCGGGGAATGAGCTGGACTAACGTGCTTTTGGAAGTTCCAGTGCCTCCAAGTATACCAACAGTTTCCCCGGCATGAATGGTTAGATCGATATTACTTAAACATAATTTTTCCATGCTGCCTGCATAGCTAAAACTTACGTTTTCAAAGGAAATATCTCCATTTTTTACTTCAAAAATAGGTTGTTCACAGTTATGGAGATCGCTTTTTTCATCTAAAATTTCTGCGATTCGTTCTGCAGATGCTCTGGAAATAATAATCATAACAAAGACCATGGAAAGCATCATAAGACTCATTAAAATCTGCATTGTATAAGAAATAAGACTCATTAATTCTCCTGTTGTAAGTTCAGAGCCCACAATAAGACGGGCGCCAATCCAGGCAATAAGAAGCATGCAGGAGTAAGCACAAAACTGCATGAGAGGCATGTTAAAGGCAAGAATTTTTTCTGCCTTCGTGAAATCCTCATAAATATCTTTAGAAACTCCATGAAATTTTTTGATTTCTTCTTCTTCTCTGACAAAGGATTTTACAACGCGAATGGCCTGTAGATTTTCTTGCACAACATTGTTTAATTTGTCATAGGTTTGGAAAACCCGTTCAAAAATAGGATGAGCATTGCTCATAATAAGATAGAGTCCCAAGATTAAAATGGGAATGGCAGCTAGGAAAATAAGAGAGAGCTTATGATTAATTTGAAAAGCCATAAACAAGGCAAATAAAAACATGACAGGACAGCGGACAGCTACTCGGACAATCATTTGATAAGAATTTTGTAAGTTGGTAATATCCGTTGTCAGTCTTGTGACAATGCTTGATGTAGAAAATTTATCAATATTGGAAAAAGAAAAATTTTGTACATTATAGTAAATATCATGGCGCAGATTTTTGGCAAAGCCAGCAGATGCGCCAGCAGCGCATTTTCCAGATAATACGCCAAAGAACAAAGAAATAATCGTTGCCAGAATTAAAAGAATTCCTAAGTTTCGGATGTAAACCATGTTGCCCCCATCAATTCCATGGTCAATTAATTTTGACATGAGAAACGGAATGAATACTTCCATGATAACTTCTAATGTGACAAAAAAGGGAGCCAGAATGGACAATGTTTTATACTGGCGGATGCAGCCTGCTAGTCGTTTTATCATAGTATATCTCCTTTCTTTTCCTTTAAATTTTTTTTGATTTGATTTATGACCTTATAAAAAACTTGTATCTCTTCCTCAGTAAGCCCTTGCTGGATTTGTTTTTCTAACTGGCATATTTTTTCTTTGACTAACTGATATTTGGCAATGGCTTCCTTTGTTAGTACAATTTTTTTTAAGCGGGCGTCATAGGGAACGGATTCTCTTATAATAATCTTATTTTTTTCCATCAGCTGTAAAATTCCAGTAGCTGTGGAGCGACGAATAGAAAATTTGGCTTCAATATCCTTTTGGAATAAATCTTTGATCTCTTGATTTTGATAGAGATACTCTATAATCATTCCATGCATTTCAGTAATGGGACCTTCTGGAAAAAGGGGTGGATTGTGAATCTGCCTTTTTAGGAGATTGGAAACCGTTTTGATTTCATATCCTATGAGAACCGATGGTTCCTCCATATTTATCCCTCCTTTTGTTAGGAAACTAACAATATGTTATAAAAACAAATTATAGGAAAAAAATAAAGATTTGTCAACGAAAAATTAGCTAGCTGTTTCAAAAAGATTTTGAATGTATTCTAAATCGAAAGGTTCTTGGGATTCAAAATAGGAATTATCATAAAAAATAAGATTATCCCATAAAATGACAATTCGTTCATTCGTAGGATAGTCTCCTGTATAAAAAATAAGTTCATAGATGGCATTTCCCTCTACAAACATAGACGTTATTTTCGAATAGTCTTCTTCTTCCCGATATGTGAGATCTTGAATGAGAGAAATCAAATAATTGGTTTCTGAAGAATCTAAGACAATCGTTTCATCGGTTACACAATCTGTAATTTCAATGTTGGTAATATGGAGATTGCGAAAGTTAAAAACAAGTTGATGGGAACAGCCAGTAAAAAGCAGGCAAGAGATAAGGAAAAAGAAAATGAATTCTTTGCTTTTCATCCAATGACCCTTTCTATAATATGATAATGAGAGAGTGATATTTACAAGTTTATAATGATATTTGCGTAAAGTCAAGTTGTGTTTCTTCTTTGTTTTTGATACAATATCCATGGCTTAAATGCTGTAAAAAGAAAGAAAATAATAAAAAGGAATGTTAATCAACATAAAGTATATGGGTTTCTTCTTCTTTAGGATGGGAGGCATAGGTATATAAATGGGACAGGAAAAAGATGTTATTTCCAGAATAAATGACATATATGGGAAAATGAGCAAAGGTCAGAAAGCTTTGGCAGACTATATAACTAGGCATTATGACCAGGCAGCTTTTTTTACTGCTGCAAAGCTGGGAAAAATGGCAGGAGTCAGCGAGTCCACAGCAATTCGCTTTGCCTTTTGGTTAGGATATGAAGGCTATCCTCAATTTCAAAAGGCATTGGAGGAAATCGTCCATAAGAAATTAGATAAAATACAGAAAATGGATGCAAAGTATGGAAAGAGAAGTCAATCAGAAATTGTCACTGCTGTTCTTGGGGCAGATATGGAAAAAATCCAAGATACAATAAACAATTTAGATAAAGAAGCTTTTGAGGCCGCTGTAGACAGCTTGCTCCACGGGGAAAATATATATGTCATAGGTATTCGAAGCTGTGCTCCCCTTGCCCATTTTTTAAGCTTTTATTTAAACATCATGTTTGGAAACGTCCGGTTAATACAGACAACAAATGTAAGTGAAATATTAGAACAGATGATACAGATTGGAGAAAGAGATGTAATCGTAGGCATTAGTTTTCCCAGATATTCTTTACGTACTCTAAAGGCAATGGAATTTGCAAATCATCGCAATGCAAAAGTCATAACCCTTACAGACAGTGTCCATTCCCCTATGAATTTATATTCTTCCTGTAATCTTTTGGCAAGAAGTGATAATGTGTCTATTGTAGATTCTTTAGTAGCTCCCCTTAGCCTAATCAATGCTTTAGTGGTAGCCCTTTGTATGAAAAGAAAAGAAGAAGTTTTACATAATATGGAAAGCTTAGAGCAAGTTTGGGAAGACTATCAGGTATATGGAAAGGATGAAATAAATTTTTTAGACGAAGAATCTTTATTTTCCTTTCCGGGAATGGAGAATTAATATGGCAAAAGTAGTAGTTATTGGCGGAGGAGCTGGAGGAATGTTGTGTGGCATTATTGCAGCAAGACATGGACATACAGTGAGCATATATGAAAAAAATGATAAATTAGGCAGAAAACTGTTCATAACAGGAAAAGGCAGATGCAATCTTACCAATGCATCTGAAAATCCAGAGGAATTTTTAGATCAAATGACTTCCAATAAAAAATTTCTTTATCGTTCTTTTTACCAGTTTAGTAATCAAGATGTTATGGATTTCTTTGTGGAATTAGGAGTTCCTTTAAAAACAGAGAGAGGGGGAAGGGTATTTCCTGTAAGTGATCGAGCAGGGGATATAATCGGGGCTTTAGAAAAAGAGCTGATACGCCAGAAAGTTTCTATATATAGGAACAGAGAAGTAAGAAGCTTATGGATAGAAGAAGAGTATTTAAAAGGAATTGTTTTAAAAGATGGGAAGAAGAAAGGGGCAGATAGAGTTGTAGTAGCCACTGGGGGAATTTCTTATCCAGCGACAGGATCGACAGGTGATGGGTATCAGTTTGCCATGGAGGCTGGACATAAAATCATCTCTCCTTCCCCAGCTCTTGTTCCTCTGGAAACGAAAGAAGAATTTGTAAAGGAGCTTCAAGGCCTTTCCCTAAAAAATGTAAGAATTACAGTCAAAGAGGGGAAGAAAGAACTCTATAAAGGATTTGGAGAAATGCTCTTTACCCATTACGGGATAAGCGGTCCTTTAGTCCTTAGCGCAAGCAGTTTTCTGACAAAGAGAAAGGGGAAAGCCCCTATAAAAATCCTTATAGACTTAAAGCCAGCTCTAACATTAGAGCAGCTGGATGCAAGAATTCAAAGAGATTTTAAAAAAAATGGGAAAAAGCAATTTAAAAATGGAGTTATGGAATTATTCCCTAGCAAATTAATTCCAATTATGATAAAATTATCAGGAATTGAGTCAGAAAGAAAGATTTGTAATATAACAAGGGAGCAGAGACTCCACTTTGCAAGAGAAATAAAAAATATGACATTGGAAATAAAAGGAACCAGAGGGTTTCAAGAAGCCATTGTCACAAAGGGTGGAGTCTGCGTAAAAGAAATAAATCCCTCCACTATGGAATCTAAGCTTGTAAAAGGGCTTTATTTTATTGGAGAAGTATTAGATATAGATGCATTAACAGGCGGTTATAATTTGCAGATTGCCTGGTCCAGTGCATTTGCAGCGGGAAGCCATTTATAGAAAAACAGGAAGGAATATAGGAAGGATGAAGAAAAGCATTGCCATTGATGGTCCTGCCGGAGCAGGAAAAAGCACCATAGCAAAAAAGGTAGCAAAGAAATTAAATTATATTTATGTAGATACAGGAGCTATGTACAGGGCCATGGCCCTTTATTTTATAAGAAAGGGTATTTTAAACGAAGAAAAGGAAATAAGCAGGGCATGTGAGGATGCAGAAGTTTCCATTAAATATGTAGATAAGGAACAAGTTGTTTTGTTAAATGGAGAAAATGTAAATCATCTTATAAGGACAGAAGAGGTAGGTAAAATGGCTTCTATTAGTTCTGGAAATAAAGAAGTGAGAGAACGTCTTCTTAAGCTGCAAAGAGAGATGGCCAAAAAAGAAAATGTGGTTATGGATGGAAGAGATATTGGGACAAAGGTTCTTCCAGATGCCTATGTGAAAATTTATTTAACAGCAAGCCCTTTTATTCGGGCTAAGAGAAGATATGATGAATTAAAGGGAAAAGGAGAAGACCCTTCTTTAAATGAAATAGAGCTGGACATTATGGAAAGGGATAAACGAGATATGACTAGGGATATTTCTCCATTAAAGCAGGCAAAAGACGCTATTCTCATTGATTCCTCTCATATGACTGTTGAACAAGTGGTTCAAAGAATTATGGAAATTTGCCAAAAAAAAGCATGAAGAAGGAGAGAAGAGAATGGAAATAAAGACAGCAAAATCAGCAGGATTTTGTTTTGGGGTAAAAAAAGCAGTGGAAATGGTCTATGCCCAAATAGGAAAGAAGGAGAATATTTACACATATGGCCCTATCATTCATAATGAGCAAGTGGTGGATGACTTAGAACAACAAGGAGTAAAAGTCCTTTCCTCAGAAGAAGAATTAAGAAATTTGAAGGAGGGGACAGTAGTCATACGTTCCCATGGAGTGGCAAAAAAAATATATTCTATAATAGAAGAAAATGGGCTAGATTGCGTAGATGCCACCTGCCCCTTTGTAAAAAAAATACATGATATTGTGTCAAAAGAAAGTGAAAAAGGAAGGAAAATTGTCATCATTGGAAACGACAGTCATCCAGAAGTAGAAGGAATCAAGGGATGGTGTAAAACCCAGGGAACGGTTATAGGAAACGCCAAAGAAGCAGAGGAGTTTTGCAGTAAAACAGGGGAAAAAATATGCATTGTATCACAGACGACATATAACTACAATAAATTTCAAGAATTAGTTGAAATTTTTTATGAAAAAGGTTATGATATAATTGTTGTAAATACGATCTGTAACGCCACAGAGGAAAGACAGGCGGAAGCAAGGCAAATAGCCGCAGAGGCAGAAGCTATGATTGTTATAGGCGGGACGCATAGCTCAAATACTAGAAAATTGTATGAAATATGCAAGGAACAGTGTGGAAACACACATTATATACAGACACTTGATGACTTGAACTTAGAGTTACCGGAAATGATTCGATGTGTAGGTATTACCGCAGGGGCATCCACCCCAAACAATATAATTGAGGAGGTTCAAAATTATGTCAGAACAAACTTTTGAACAAATGTTGGAGGATTCATTTAAAACAATACACACAGGAGAGGTAGTGGAAGGTACAGTCATTGATGTTAAACCTGACGAGATTTTCTTGAATATAGGCTACAAATCTGACGGCCTTATTACAAGAAGTGAATATACAAATGAAGCAAACGTAGACTTAACTACATGTGTGCAGGTAGGAGAAAAGCTGGAAGTAAAAGTTATGAAAGTAAATGATGGAGAAGGGCAGGTTCTTTTAAGTTATAAACGTTTTGCTGCAGAAAAAGGAAACAAACGTTTGGAGGAAGCATATCAAAATAATGAGGTGCTCACTGCAAAGGTTACTCAGGTACTTGACGGAGGACTGTGCGTTGTTTTAGATGAGGCAAGAATCTTTATTCCAGCCAGTCTCGTTTCAGATACTTATGAAAAAGATTTGTCAAAGTATGCGGGACAAGAAATTCAGTTTGTCATTAGCGAATTTAATCCAAAGAGAAGAAGGGTTATTGGAAACAGGAGACAGCTGTTGGCAGCAAAGAAGGCTGAGATGCAAAAAGAATTATTTGAAAAGATTAAAGAAGGCGATGTAGTTGATGGTGTAGTAAAGAATGTAACAGATTTTGGAGCTTTTATTGACTTGGGAGGAGCAGATGGTTTGCTACATATCTCAGAAATGTCTTGGGGAAGAGTGGAAAATCCAAAGAGTGTATTTTCTCCTGGACAGGAATTAAAAGTTTTGATTAAAGAAATCCATGGCACGAAGATTGCCTTAAGCTTAAAGTTTGCAGATCAGAATCCCTGGGTTCATGCAGGAGAAAAATATGCCGTTGGCAATGAAGTGACAGGAAAAGTGGCAAG
>CANOLZ010000084.1 GCA_947567075.1 uncultured bacterium | reverse complement strand
GGCAATATCTGCCCTATCTTTGTTGCTTAAAGCCACTTCATGGGTTTCCCTTATCATAACAACCCCATATCCTCGTTGAATAAGCTCATCTCGAAGTTTTTTAGCCACTTCCAATGTGAGTTCATATTCAGGCTTTCCTGTGACAATTCCCTTTGTTCCAGAAGCAACCTTGGCCTTTTTTACTAAAGAACCCGGACCAATGGGCTCCTGCTCATACATACCTTTTGACTGATGTCCTGGGTCAATAGCTACTGTATGTCCATTAGGAGGTACAAGAGAAAGACTGCCCCCCTTTACTTCCTTTCCCATAACACCCATTGTAAAGATAGAAGCAAGGAAAAAAGCTGCTATTTTTATTCTATTTCCTCTTTTTTGTCTCATGCAAAACCACCTTTCTTTGTAGTGCTTCCAAATCCACCATTTCGTACTGCCTTTGCCTCATCATCCACAGTAATTCCATATTCTATAAAAATACCTTGCATAAATGCCGTTCCCCCTTCTATGGAAACGCTTTTTCCTTCCTTCGAATCGTTTGTCATCTTTGCCATAATATGTCCTTCATTATCCGAATAAAAATAATCACTGTCAATAATTCCAACCGTATTATTTAACTGAAGGCGATATCGAGAACCTAGTCCGCTTCTTGGATAACATTTTAGCACCCAGTTTTCTTCCATCTCCACTCGTATTCCTGTCAAAATCCATTTCGTCTCCCCAGGCTGTAATAAAAAATCTTCTGGACTATAAAAATCATAACCAGCGGATCCCTTTGTCGCTCTCTTGGGAAGAGATATATTCTTATATACTTCCTTTGCCTTATCTTCATCCCATTTTGGTTCTATCTCCTGACAATTTTTAAAAAATTGCTCAAAGCTTACCTTATGGAATTTTCCAATTCTCTGCATCTTTCTCCCTATCCCTTTCTTTCGTAATATTCCCCGCAATGGAAAATAGGTTCCCTTCCCTCTTCTACATGTAGAGAAGCCTTTACATCAATGACTCTTTGGTTTTTACTCCCCTTCCACAAAAGCTTAACATCTTTTTCTTCCTCCTTAAATTCCCCGTCCACAAGGACATCCACATATTCCATGAAAGGGTTATGGCGCCATTTTTCCCAACAATCTCCTGTATACAGCCAGATAGTCTTTTCTGGATATTTTTCTTTTATCTCTGCTGCCAGCTCTTGGATTTCTGTTCTGTTCCATTCATGAAGGGGATCTCCTCCTGTAAAGGTTATTCCTGAAATATAATCCTTCTCCAATTCTTCAAACAGCTCTCTTTTGGCATCCTGGTCAAAAAGTATTCCCCCCAAGGGATCCCATGTTATTGGATTTTGGCATCCTTTACAATGGTGGGAACATCCAGCAACCCAGAGAACAACTCGCAGTCCATCCCCATTTAGCATGTCATCCTTTGTAATGTTGTGATACCTCATTTACATACTTTTCCTTTCTCTTATCTCTTCCATCTTTGCCTTGTTTAAACGAGTATCCCCATGAACTCTTGAATAAGACAAATATCCATTCATTCTGTCAATTTTGGTCAAATTCTGACTTTTACACTTTGGACAAATATCCATTTCCAATTCCTCATGTCCACAGTCATCACAATAAGCTAAGGATAAATTTACCCCTTCATAAAATCCCATGGTCATTGCCCTTCGTACAAGGGTTTTCATAGCTGTCAAATTATAATCAATAGGATATTTTACATATTGTATTTTTCCTCCATTACATAATTCCCAAAAGCGAGCCTCTAAATTTTGTTTTTCAATGGGAGAAATGTTTTCTGATACATGGCAGTGAAAGCCATTGCTCACATAAGGCCTGTCAGAAACTCCTTTGATAATCCCATATTTTGCTCTAAACTGCTCTACTTGGAGACCGCACAAGTTTTCTGCAGGCGTGGCGTAAATGGCATATAAATTTCCGTCCTCTTCTTTAAACTCTATCACCCGTTTATGAATATATTCCATCACTTCCAAAGCAAACTTCCCATCTTCCACTAAAGACTTTCCATTATACAATTCCTGCAGTTCCTGTAAAGCAGTAATGCCAAAGGAGGCAGTCGCAGTTTTTAAAAGAGGCTTAATCTTATCCCCAAGCTTTAAATTCCCCCCATAAAAGCCTCCTTCACAATAGGCAAGAGGATTGGTAGAAGCTCTCATCTCCCCTAAATACTCATAAGTACGTATATGTATCTGACGGATTAATTGCAAATACTCGTCCAAGGTTTCATAAAAATCCCTTTCTTCCTCCCTTGCCTTTGCCAAAATCATAGGAAGATGCAAAGATACAACGCCTATATTAAATCTTCCAACAAAAACTGGCGTATCTTTTTCATCTTCTGGATGCATACCTCCCCTTTTATACCAGGGAGACAGGAAAGCTCTACAACCCATAGGAGATATAATTTGGCCATATTTTTTGTACATGCTGGAAATATATCCTTTTCCTGTAAGGCTCAGCCAATCAGGATACATCGTTTTGGAAGAGCACAATATCCCCTCTTCGAAAAGATCTTCCAAAGGCTTTCCTTTCCCATGAAGATTTTCATCATATAAAAAGACAATTTTAGGAAAGAGAACTGGTTTTTTATACCCTTTCTTTCCTTGGCCTTCCCTTCGTACTTTCAACAAACTTCTTGTGGCTAATTTAGCAAATCTCCCTGTTCCTGTCCCTGCCGTCACAGTAATAAAAGGATAATCTCCTCTGCTGCTGGCCACAGTATTAAACTTATATTCCCATCCCTGGAATCCTTGTTCAAATTCCCGTACAATATCTTCATAAGCAGCTTCCTTAGCTTTCTCTTTATCCATTCCCATTGATATATACTTATCCACATATTTTTTATATGACTTCTCCCCATAAGGCTCTAAAATAAACTCCACGCTTGGAACAGTAAATCCTCCATACTGCTGGCTTGCAGCGCTTAATACAATATCACCTATAACATCAAAGGCAACATCCAAAGTTTTTGGCTCATTGTACCATATATTTCCCATTTCAAATCCTCCTGTGAGGACGTTTTTTACATCAAAAAGACAGCAATTCATCGTGTCTCTTCTGGAAGACATATCATGGACATAAATATATCCATCTTTATGCGCCTGAATTTCCAAAGGGGTCATGAAAAACTTCTCATATAATTGTTTATTGAGCTGGTTGAAAATAAGACTTCTCTTTGTAGAGACAAGGGCACTGTCTGCATTGGAATTTTCCTTATCTCCTATGTACATAATAGACTGGCTCTTTTTATAAACATCATCTAACATACGGACAAAATCCTGCTTATAATTTCTGTAGTCCCGATAGCTTTTTGCCACGGCAGGCTTTATTTCCTCCAATGTGCCCTCCACAATATTATGCATCATAGAAATAGGGATCTCATCGTATTCCAGCTCTTCTACCCTCTCTATGACACCTTGACACAGTCTCTCCTTCTCTTCCTCTGACAACTCTGTCATGGCCCTATAGGCAGATTTTCCCACTGCATGGATTACCTTTTGTATTTGAAATGCCTCCCTGCTCCCATCTTTTTTTATAACCTTTACTGGGATTACCCTTTGATATACAAGTGAAAAATCTGTTTTTGAACTTTGGAACTCCAATACATCCATCCTTATGTTCCCCCTTTTCCCTTTATAACGATACGCTTTTCTTACTATATATAGTGTATTTACACCTATGCTTATGTATTATCCACTATATATAGTGTGTAAATAGATATTAACAATTGAAGGGGGAAAAGTCAAGAAACATTTACCTTAGAATACCGCTCTCTTTTACCTCTTGAATTAACTCTTCCAAAAGAGGCAAATCCAATACAAGGGCAAAGCGCACATAGCCTTCCCCTAAAGCTCCAAAACTACTTCCCGGAGTACACAAAACCCCTGTTCTGTCCAAAAGTTCCATGGCAAAATGGACAGAACTGTCAAATCCTTTAGGAATAGGCGCCCAGACAAACATGGTCCCTTGGCTGTCAGGCACATTCCATCCAATGTTTCTAAATCCTTTGCAAAGAGTATCCCTTCTTTTCTCATATGCCCTGCACTGTTCTTTCACCCATTGGTCAGGGCCTGTCAAGGCAGCGACAGCCGCCTTTTGAATAGGAGTAAAAATTCCATAGTCTATTTGAGAACGAAGTTTCTTTAAGGCAGATACTATTTTGGCATTACCAACAAGGAAAGAAATTCTCGCTCCTGTCAAATTAAAAGACTTTGACAGAGAATAAAATTCTACCCCTACCTCCTTAGCCCCTTCTATGGATAAAAAGGAAATTCCTTCTCTGTTGTCATAAATAATATCGGAATATGCATTATCATGTACAATGATAATTTCCTTTTCTTTTGCAAAAGCTACTAGTTCCTCATAAAATTCCCTTGGGGCTGCTGCGCAGACAGGATTCAAGGGATAAGAAACAATCATCATCTTCGCTCTTTTTAACAAGTCCTCTTGTATATCTTCTAAACGGGGAAGATAGTTATTTTCCTCTCTCAAAGGATAGGTGACAATTTCTACCCCCGCCAAAGAAGGCCCAATGGAAAAAACAGGATATCCTGGATCTGGAACTAGAACAATATCCTTTGGGTTACAAAGAGCAAAGGCAATATGAGCCATTCCTTCCTGGGTACCATAAACGCTTGTAATTTCATCTGGAGCAAGCTGAACATGGTATCTTTTTTCAAACCGATACTGCACTCCTTTTATCAATTCATCCCTGTCTTTTAAAGAATAACGATAGTTTTCTGAATTTTTTGCACTTTCTAAAAGGGCTTCCATAATATGAGGCGCTGGGGCAAAGTCTGGAGTGCCTACAGACAAATTATATACTTTTTTTCCTGCCTTAAGACGCTCTTCCTTCTTTTCATCTAATAATTGAAAAATTCCTTCCTTGTAGTCTGCCATTCTATTTGCAAGCTGAACATTCATTTCCTATCTTCCCCCTTTTCTCACCATTTCTTTAGCAGAGGTTCAATGTCCTCTTTTCTTCCAACAACCATCAAATGTTCTTCCTTCTGAAACACTTTATCAGCCATAGGCAAAAAATCCACAGTCTCTCCTCTCTTAATTCCTATAATGTTCATATGATACTTGGCTCGTAAATTCACATCCTTTATAGTCTTTCCAATCCAGGCAGGAAGGGGAGAAATCTCATAAACTGCATAAGTGTCTGTAATTTCTATATAATCAAAAATATGGTTCGCACTATGACGCATGGCAAGACGTTCTGCAATATCTCTATCTGGGTAGATGACTTCATCTGCTCCATTTTTTAGAAGAAATTTCGCATGTATATCTCTATTGGCTTTGCTAATCACATAAGAAGCTCCCATTTCCTTTAAAAGGCTGGTCACCTCTAAGCTGCTCTGGAAGTTTGTCCCAATACATACAAAACAAAGGTCAAAGTTTCCCACTCCTAAACTTTTTAAAACGTCTTCATTGGTACAATCCCCAATTTTTGCACTTGTGGCATAGGAAAGTAAATCTTCTAAATTCTCCTCCTTATTATCCACAATCATAATCTCATTTCCCATGTCTGCCAAGTTTCGGCATAAATGGTGTCCAAACTTTCCTAGTCCTATAATGAGTATGGATTTCATCTATGTCCTCCCATCTACTGCCCACAAAAGGTTTTCATTTCCATAAATATAGAAAAGTGCCCATACTTATGAATCATAAACATGAACACTGGCTTTCTCTCTCTTTCTCTTTTCTATAAATCCAATAAATGCTGAATTTCCAATTAATTTTTTGCGTCCTTCCTTTCCCTCATCCCTTTTCCAATCATTACAGCTGCTACAATTGCAGCTCCAAATATAACATACACTAAAAAATAGCTTAACCATTGGTTAATAAATGCAATTAAATTCTGCATATTCTCACCCGTCCTTTATCTCTTCCTTTTCTCATTTTTATACGAAATATTTTACCATATCTCTCCTAGATTTTCAAGTTTTTTCTTCTTTTATAATTCTAGTAATGAAATATAACAAGAACTTGTCATAGTCAAACTATTATTTTCATACTTTTAAGAAAAAAATGGCAGAAAATCATAGAAGTTTCTAGCTGCGCACTGTATTTCCTCCTATTTTTCCCCCCAATAGAGCAATCACAAAGTAAAATGTATAACCAAATATCAATCCATTTCCATCTCCATCAGAATAGGTAATCTGTATATCTATATTTTCATCTATCTGATAGGATTCCTCTTCCATGACTGTAATATCATCCAATTTCCGCTGTGCCGCTCTTCCCCTTTCTGTCTTTCCATTTACAAAAGAAACGGTTATATAAAGTGTTGTTAAAAGAATTGCATTGATTAATACAAATTTACTTTTGATCTTTCTGTTCACTCCAAAATTAATGAAAAATAAAATCAACGCTGGCAACAGCAAATCCAATAATATATAAAACGTTGCTCCCAACTGCGCCATAAAATGGTTTATTGCCAAAATCTCAATGAATAACAATAGAATCCCTATTGCATCACCAATCACTATCCTTTTTTTCATTTTAATCCTCCCTTTCAAATTCAGCATTAAGAAAAAGATTATTTTATATCAATATCAGCATACAGATCCATAAGGAACCTGTTTTATTATAAATAATTGAAAATAAAATGCTAAGGGGCATTCGTATCAAAAGCAAAGCTGCCACTCCACCATCGACATGAAATAAGCATCCGAAAATGACAGATACAATAATAATCCCAGCAGCTTCTGAGAAAATTAGTTTTTTTATTTATTTATAAAAGAATGGCCCTAAAAAAAATTTCTTCCCCGATTCCCACAAATAAAAATTGCAGTACATAAGAGCCTTCCATTTGGCCCTTACTATTTTGATATAAAAAAATAACTAAGAATACCGTTGCCCCTAAAAAGGATAGGACATCTTGATATGTTTTATGATTTCTACAAATACCAACCTCTTGAAGTGTGCTTGCAGTCATTTTCATCGGCACCAGACATAATCCTACTATAATCGGCAGCCCGTATATAAGAACAATCTGAATATAAATATTTTCTATCATCCTACTACTACGAATCCATTCATAGTTTATGATTAACAATATGAAAAGCGTCATAGATGACAGGCTCACAATTGTTATTAAGTTCAGGATTTCAGTCCATTTTTTCATTGTCTCTTTCTCCCTACTTTAGTTCACTTCTTTGAAATTTCTTCATTCCCATTATTATGGGCACTACTGATGCCAGCAAATAAATCCCACTGTATATCCACACTCCCAAAGTGGAAATCTCTGCAAGATGCAAAAAGAACTTTTACAGTACATACAGAGCATAGCTTCAACATTTATAATCATAATTATCTGAATCAGAACTATGAAATCTGACGTCATTGACGTTATAAAGTCGTTGATTCCATCACACAGTACTCCCTTAGAAGCTGTTTGGACAATGCAGGCGTAAAATACACATGTCGTTACTACATACATCCCAAGATATAACAAAACGATTAATAATATAACAGATACATACTTTGCAAGAAAAACCTCTTCTCGTTTCCTGTTTTTTAAAAATAAAAATTTTATCTGCCCATCTTCTTTTTCCCTGCCAAAATAATTAGCTGTTACTATTACAAACAAAATACCCGTCATTCCTGTGTAACCCAACAGCATCCAGCAGGATGAGCAAAAACTTACTGCCGTAAAATGCCCTTCTAAAGTAACTGCTGATGAGCCGGTCTTATAAGCAATTCCATAAAATAACGGAAGTCCTGTGAAAAATAATAAGAATCTTGCTGTTTTTCGTTTTGTGGATTTATAACATTCCATTTTTAATGCAGAAAAGAAATTCATCTCAATCACTTACCTTGCAAACTCATAATGAATAATTTTACGGTAATGTTCATTCATACTTATCAATTCCTCATGTTTTCCTTCTCCTACGATTTTCCCGTTCTTTAATACCAAAATACGGTCTGCATTCATAACAGTATGAAGACGTGTGCGATAACGAGTACAATTCTTCCCTGGTACAATTCTTTCAGAGCTTTATCAACCTGTTGTTCTGATTCTGCGTCCAAATTCGCAGTAACCTCATCTAGCAGTAAGATCTGAGGATTTCTCAAAAAAACACGGGCAATTGCAAGCCTTTGTTTCTGTCCTCCTGAAAGAAGCTCTCCTTTCTCCCCTACATAAGTTTCCATTTTTTCTTCCAAACTCTCAACAAATTCATACAAATTAGCTCTAGAGATTGCCTCCATTAACTGCTCCTGCGTAACCTTATTCTGTATGCCATATAATAAATTATCCTTTATGGTTCCTGATATAAGCATATTATCCTGAAACACATATCCGATACGTTTTCTCCAGTCTGCCATTTGTATATCCTCAATACCTCCTTCTCCCCAGAGAATATCTCCCTCCAATAAGGGATAAAATCTTTCAATGAGTGAAAAGATAGTTGTTTTTCCTGCGCCGCTTTCTCCTACAATCGCAATATTCTCATTTTGATTTATGGTAAAAGAAACCCCGTCAAGCACTATCTGTTTATCATATCGGAACCTAACGTTAGAAAAAGTTAGTTTTTTACATTCACCCACTCTTTGCACTCCACCTATATATTCCTTGCTAAGGGAACCCTTCAGTTCCTGGAACTCCATCATAAAGTTTCCTATCATTTCCACTGGTTCGATAGCATTGATTAGGTACAAAGCAAATATTGTAATAGTTCCGGCGCTAATATAACCCATTTTTATTCGATATGCCCCAACTGCACAAATAATAAACAGGGAAAGGGAAGTTATTCCTCCAAGCGCCGGAGACAGTATTGCCTGAATCAAATAATTCCTCCTTGAGTTTTGCAGCCATTGCTTCATTTTTGACTGTACTCTGATTTCTTCACTTTTCTCTGCACCGTACGCTTTTACAAATTTTATATGTGCTATTGTTTCAGATAAAATCATATTCAGTTCTGCTAGAATCCCTTGCTGCGCTTCCGCTATGTCCCGAATCCTATTTGCTGCAGGCGCCATTACAAGAATGATAACAGGCGCAATAATACAAAATATTATTCCAAGCCACATGTCTAAACACATCAATATCACTACCATCAATATCAGGGTGAGACTGCTGGAATAAAAGTCTGGCATCGTTCCTACCACAAATTCCGAAACCGAAGAAGTATCATGAATCATTCGGCTGCTTAATTCTCCGGAATGTACTGTATTAAAAAATTCCAGTTTCATATATAAAATCTTTCCTTCTGACCCAGTAAAGAAAAACGATAGGTTA
>CANOLZ010000083.1 GCA_947567075.1 uncultured bacterium | reverse complement strand
GATTAGAAGATAGGAGAGAGTAGACAATCTAATTGGTTACTCTCTCTTTTTTTGAATAAAAATGATAAAAAGGAAAGGGCATAGAAGGAGAAATGGGAGAGAATAAAAAATTTCAGCGTGTTGGAAGAAGAATGGTAGGAAAAGGACATGTATATGAATTATATGAGGATGAACTGATTTTGCCAGATAAACGAAGAGTATATTATGATCATGTAGAACACAGAGGCGCAGCTGCTGTTCTTCCAGTTTTAGAGGATGGGAAAATTGTTTTAGTAAGACAATATAGAAATTCAATAGAGAGAATGACATTGGAAATACCTGCAGGAGGTCTTTCTCATTTTGGAGAGCCAACGGATATGGCAGCTCTTAGGGAATTGGAGGAAGAGACAGGGTATAGAGGAGATAAGGCGGAGCTATTGTTGAAATTTTGTTCTGCCCCTGCATTTTGCAACGAAAAAATAGATATTTACCTTGTAAGACATTTAAGTCAGGCAGAACAAAAATTAGACGAAGATGAATTTATTGATGTGGTTATTGAAACAGTAGAAAATGTCATTAGAAAGATTTATACGGGAGAAATAGAGGATTCCAAAACAATTGCCGCCGTGCTTGCTTATGCCTATAAGTTTTGTTAGCATGGACATCTGTTTTTGCACATATATATATTAGGAAGAGTCGAAGATGAGGTGCTTTTTGAAAGTGATTCCATTTGGCAAGGGGACATCTTTAAGGCGTAGGTGGCTCCTAATTTTTCTTGCTGGTTTCTGCCTAGGGATTTGTTTTATGAATTTTGCTGGACTAGGCTCTATATCAAAAGTAGGATTTATGAGCAGATACATGGTAGAACAATTTCGATATATAACTATTGATTCCGAAAAGCTGTTTTTTTACTGCCTTCCGAAACGCTGCCTTCCGCTATTTTATTTGGGAGTTTTTGGTTTGACTATGTTTGGATTTTTTGTGATAGGTGGATTCATACTATGGTATGGATTTTCCCTTGGCTGCCTTTTGACAATGTCTGTGATTCATTTGGGAATAGGCGGAGTTATTTTGTGCGTTGTTTCTATGATTCCCCATTTTTTATTTTATTTTCCCGCCTTTTTTTGGGGATGTAAATGGAGCCATAAAATGTGTGCCTATTTATATTATCCCCATTTAGGCACTGAAATCATATATGGGAAAAAAAGCCAGCAAATTCTGCGTTATACACTTGTTTTTCTTACCTATTTTGTTCTTGTTATAGCTGGTATTTTTTTAGAAGCATATGTAAATCCTCTTTTATTAAAGCAGGTGATAAAAATTTTTTAATTTTTTTTAACAATATATAGTGAAGAAAAAATACAAGCTCCGACATATTGTGTATTTTATAAAAAAGCCGGAAAAGCCTTTAACATATAGGAAATTTCCAATTGCTTTTATTACTGTTTGTTATTATAATAAGAATTAGATTGAGAAAAAGTGACAGCATATTTTTTTAGGGAAAGGTTTCTATGACATGGAAGAGGAGATTTTAGGTTTTATTGTTTATTTACATAATGTGAAGCGTATGTCTGCCAATACGGAAATGTCATATAAAAGAGACTTGGCAAAGTTAAAGGGTTTTTTGGAGGAACAGGGCATTCAAGGTATTGAAAAGGTAACGCCCACAGCATTAAATTCATATATTTTGTATTTAGAGAAAAAACAGTTTGCAGCTGCTACAATTTCTAGAAATATTGCGTCAATGAAAGCCTTTTTTCATTATTTATGGAAAGAGGGAAAGGTAGATGGAGATTTGACAGAAATGTTAAAGCCTCCAAAGATTGTAAGGCGTCCTCCGGAAATTCTCACCATGGAGGAAGTTGTTCGATTATTAGAACAGCCTAGAGGGAACTCACCAAAGGAAATTAGAGATAAGGCAATGCTGGAATTGCTTTATGCAACAGGCATTCGGGTGACAGAGCTTATCTCCCTGAAAGAAGAAGATGTGAATTTACCTATGGGATATATTATATGCAGAGATTCAAATAAAGAAAGAACCATACCTTTTGGGGGAAAGGCAAAGGAAGCACTAGTACGGTATTTAGAACAGTCAAGACAAGCCTTCTGCTCAAGTAGGGGAACGAATGTATTATTTACTAATTGTTCTGGTAAACCTATGAGTCGCCAGGGATTTTGGAAGATTATTAAAAGTTATGCAGGAAAGGCAGGCATTACTGCTGACATTACTCCCCATACTTTGCGCCATTCTTTTGCAGCCCATTTAGTGGAAAATGGGGCAGATTTAAGAAGTGTACAGGAGATGTTAGGCCATTCGGATATTTCTACAACGCAAGTTTATGCCAATATGAACCATAGTAGAATAAAGGAAGTATATGCAAGGACCCATCCCCGCACTTAGAAAAATATAGGGCAGAGTAAAAGGAGCTGCCGCTTTGCGAATTCCTCGTGAAAGCGGCAGCTCTTCTTTTATTCAATATAGAATAAAAAGTATTGTCAAATATGCCAGTCATAATGTCTTCCCACTCCATACAAAGTATATACAGCGCTCATGTCATAAGTTCCAGCACAATCTTCTAATTGTCTATTAGATTTTTCTGTCTCTATTTCTTTATCTAGAATCGTGCCAAAACTAGAATGTTTCGAAGTATCTTGCTGTTTTTTTTGCCCTTCTTCCTTTTTAAAACGGTATAAGTAGGGGATAGTCATGACAGAGAGAGAAGGAATTTCATAAATACGTTGAATGCTATCTATTCTCCCTTTTGCGGTAATCACTCCTTCTTAGTCTAAATTCTTTTCCTGTTACTTATTATATCGGCTAAAAGTCTGAAAAAATAACAGTTTTTTCATAAAATAACAGAATTAAGTAAAATTAAAAGTCAGCAATCTCATAAATTAATTTCTCAGACTGTTCCCAGCCAAGGCAGGGATCGGTGATGGATTTTCCATAAATGTGTTCTCCTACTTTTTGGCATCCAGATTCAATATAACTTTCAATCATGACCCCTTTCACAAGATTATGCAAATCAGGATTCACTTTGCGGCTGTGAAGCACTTCTTTCACAATGCGGGGCTGTTCTTCATATTGTTTATTGGAATTAGAATGATTGGAGTCAATAATAACGGCGGGATACAAAAGATCCCGCTTATTATACATATGAAGAAGACACATTAAATCTTCATAGTGGTAATTAGGAATGGAAGTTCCATGTTTGTCTACTGCTCCTCGTAAAATAGTATGGGCTAGCTCGTTGCCTTGGGTTTGGACTTCATACATTCTATGGGTAAAACGGTGAGGCTGCTGGGCTGCTGCCACAGAGTTGAGCATGACAGATAAATCACCGCTTGTTGGGTTTTTCATTCCACTAGGAAGTTCAAAGCCGCTTACTGTCATACGATGCTGTTGATCTTCTACAGATCGGGCGCCAATAGCAACATAAGAAAGTATATCGGAGACATAATCCCAGTTATCTGGGTAAAGCATTTCATCTGCAGCAGTTAAACCAGACTCATTCATAGCCCTTATGTGCATTTTGCGCATTGCGATTAAGCCTTGAAGGAGATCTGGCTTTTTTTCTGGATCTGGCTGGTGGACAATTCCTTTATATCCATCCCCTGTAGTCCGAGGTTTATTTGTATAAACTCTCGGAACAAGGAGTAATTTGTCTTTCACCTTTTCCTGCACATGGGCTAGCCGGTAAATATAGTCACAGACAGCATCTTCATTGTCTGCGGAACAAGGACCAATAATGACTAAAAATTTTTGGGACTGACCTGTAATAATATGACGGATTTCCTCATCCCTTTTTGCTTTTTTATCGGCCAGTGTCTTTGTGATTGGATATTGTTTTCGTATTTCCTCGGGAGAGGGTAATTTTCTCAAGTATTCAAAACTCATAGATATCTCCTGTTTGTGTATTTTATTTGCTTTAGTAGATGGACTTATTATAATATATATATTTTTTAAGTGCAAGAAGACTGAAAAAGGTAACCGTGAGCTGAGAGAGAAGTAGTCCCCATAAGTAGCCAGTAATCCCAAAATGAGGGACAATGATTAAAGTAAATAGAAGACGGATTCCAATGCCTATTAAACTAAAGAAAAAGGTTAGGGTCATTTTCCCCAATCCATGGAGGATACTATTTAATGTAGTAGATAAGTATAAAAAGGGACAAATAAAACTAAGGGTTATAATAAAGCGTCCTGCCAATGGAGTGTGGAACAGGGTGCTGCCTAGAAAGTTGCCTGTAACGATAAAACATGCGGTACAGGCAATGCCTAAGAAGGAACAATAAGAAATAGTTTTGCGGACAGCTTTATGAATATTATGTAAGTTTCCTTTTGCTTCTTCCTCTGAGATAACAGGCAGTAAAATAACAGATAAAGAGTTTGTTATGGCAGAAGGAAAAAGTATAATAGGAAGAGCCATGCCAGTGAGTACTCCATATACACTTAAGGCGTCAGAGGGAGTCATTCCATATGTCTTAAGCTGAATGGGAATAAGGATAGCTTCTGCACTGCCCAGAAGGTTGATAATAACTCTATTGGCTGAAAGTGGGGTGGACAGCCGAATAATGTCAATCATATGTCTTATGTGGGAGATGGGCCCAAAAGCTTTGGATAGAGGTTTATGAGAAAGAAGGTTTTTCTCTTTTTGCAGGAGAAACCAGAGGGCAGTAAGAGAAAATATCATAGCGGCCCCTTCTCCAAACACAATACCCAAAACAGTAATATTTAAATTAGGCTCTTTTCCTGAGGAAATGATGATTTCGTAAAAAAATAAGACAGAGAGTACTCGAATACTCTGCTCTACCAGCTGGGTAAGAGCAGGGACGCCTGCTTTTTTTTGTCCATAGTAGTAGCCATTAATGCAGGCGTGGACTGCTTCAAGAGGTATAGACCAGGCTAATATACGGATAAGGGGAGCACATCTAGGTTCTGAAATAATGCTGTCTGCAATCCACTGAGCATTTTCATAAAGAAAAAAAGTACAGCAAAAGGAAAGACAGATAGATAGAAAAAGGCCTACTGTTAAAACATCCCTTTGGGCCTTTTCGTAATGGATAGAGTGATATTTTGCTACAAATTTCGAGATGGCTGTTTGGATGCCAGCAGCAGAAAGGGCGAATGCCAGAGAAAAAACAGGAAAGATTAATTGGTAAATACCCATTCCTTCTGCACCCATTTTCTGAGATAGGAATATTCTATAGAAGAATCCAATAATCCGGCTTAAAAAGCCAGCCAAGGTGAGATAGAAAGTTCCTTGTATCAATGCGTTTATTTTTTTCATACACATTCGTTTCCCGGAAATGATTTGTTAAGTAAGTATATTCAAAAAGGTTTATTGACAGAACGAAAAGGGAGTGCTATTATTTAAATTGATAAATTCAAAGTGGATTACTAGGAAATAGAAATTTCATAGTTGGATGGAAATCCAGATTATGGAAAGGAGTTAGATTTGTATAATGAAAAAGATCATATATTTAGATAACGCAGCTACGACAAAGACAGCTCCAGAAGTTGTAGAGGCTATGCTTCCATATTTTACAGAGTACTATGGAAATCCCAGCAGTGTATATGAGCTGGCTTCCATGAGCAAAAAAGCTGTTACAGAAAGCAGAGAACAGATTGCAGAAGCGTTAGGGGCTAAGTCAAATGAAATTTACTTTACAGCAGGGGGATCGGAGGCAGATAATTGGGCTATCAAGGAAGCTGCCGAAGCATATAAAGATAAGGGAAAGCATATTATTACCTCAAAAATAGAACATCATGCAGTGCTTCATACATGTGAGGCATTAGAGAAAAAAGGCTATGAAGTTACCTATGTGGATTCCGATGAAAAAGGAATTGTAGACTTAGAAAAATTAAAAAAGGCTATACGGAAAGATACAATATTAATTACTATTATGTTTGCAAATAATGAGATAGGAACCATTCAGCCTATTAAAGAAATTGGGGCGTTGGCAAAGGAGCATGGAATTTTATTTCACACAGATGCTGTCCAGGCATTTGGCCATATTCCTTTTCTTGTAGATGACTATCATATTGACATGTTAAGCGCCAGCGGCCATAAATTAAAAGGACCAAAAGGAATTGGATTTCTTTATATTCGTAAAGGGATTAAAATTCGTTCTCTCATTCATGGCGGTGGACAAGAGAGGGCAAGACGGGCTGGAACAGAAAATGTTCCTGGAATTGTAGGGCTGGGAAAAGCTGTTAAGATGGCTTTTACCAAAATGAAAGAGAATACAGCAAAGGAAAAGGAGTTACGAGATTATCTCATTGACAGAGTATTAAAAGAAATTCCCTATACTAGATTAAATGGGGATGGGATTAAAAGACTTCCCAACAATGTAAATTTTAGTTTTCAATTTATTGAAGGAGAATCTCTTCTCATCATGCTTGACATGGAAGGAATTTGTGCATCCAGCGGATCAGCCTGTACATCAGGATCCTTAGATCCATCCCATGTACTTTTGGCTATTGGCCTGCCTCATGAGATTGCCCACGGATCTTTGAGGCTTACCTTATCAGAAGAGAATACAAAAAAAGAAATAGATTTTACTGTGGATACATTAAAGGGGATTGTAGAAAAATTGAGATCCATGTCCCCCTTATATGAAGATTTTATGAAAAGAGGCTAAGGAAAGGAAGGAAAGAAAATGTACAGTGAAAAAGTAATGGATCATTTCTCAAATCCAAGAAATGTAGGAGAGTTAGAAGCCCCAAGCGGCATTGGAACAGTAGGAAACGCAAAATGCGGGGATATTATGAGAATTTATTTAGACATAGATGAGAATCAAAGAATTCGGGACTGTAAGTTCAAAACTTTTGGATGCGGAGCGGCGGTGGCTACAAGCAGCATGGCGACAGAGTTGGTGAAGGGAAAGACGGTAAAGGAAGCCATGGAAGTGACAAACAAGGCAGTAATGGAAGCTCTGGACGGACTTCCCCCAGTGAAAGTCCACTGTTCTCTTTTAGCAGAAGAGGCAATTCATGCAGCTTTGTGGGATTATGCAGAAAAAAATGGGATTACCATTGATGGTTTAGAAAAGCCAAAATCCGATATTCACGAAGAGGAAGAAGAGGAAGAATACTAGGATTAGGAAGATGAAAAAAAAAGTTGTGGTGGGAATGTCAGGAGGAGTGGATTCCTCCGTGGCAGCTTACCTTCTCAAAGAGGAGGGATATGAGGTCATTGGAGTAACCATGCAGATCTGGCAGGAAGAAGAATGGCATATAAAAGAGGAAAATGGAGGATGCTGCGGCCTTTCAGCTATTGAGGATGCAAGGCGTGTAGCCCAGTTAATAGACATTCCCTATTATGTCATGAACTTTAGAAGTGAATTTAAAGAAAAGGTAATCTCCTATTTTATTGACGAATATATAAGGGGAAGAACCCCAAATCCATGTAATGCATGTAATCGTTATATTAAGTGGGAATCTTTGTTAAAGAGAAGCAAAGATATAGGGGCAGATTATATAGCTACAGGGCATTATGCAAGGGTCAAAAGACTGGAAAACGGCAGGTATACATTACAAACTTCTGCCGCTATTACAAAAGATCAGACTTATGCTCTCTGTCATTTAAGTCAAGAACAGCTGGCTCATACGTTAATGCCAGTAGGAGACTATACAAAAGACGAGATAAGGGATATTGGAGCCAAAGCAGGCCTTCCTGTTGCTAAAAAAAGGGACAGCCAAGAAATTTGTTTTATTCCAGATCAAGATTATGCCCGTTTCATTGACGAACATGCAAAGAAACAGGTGCCTCCTCCTGGAAATTTCGTTGGAGAGGATGGGAGAATCCTTGGAAAACATAAGGGAATAACCCATTATACCATTGGACAGAGAAAAGGGTTGAACCTATCCCTTGGAAAGCCTGTCTTTGTTACGGCAATTAAAGCTAAGAGCAATGAGGTAGTGATTGGAGAGGCTAAAGATGTATGGACGGACAGTCTCATAGCAGGGGATTTGAACTATATGGCAGATACTCATGTAGAAGATGGGAAGCGTCTCCTTGCAAAAATCCGCTATAGCCACCAAGGAGCTTACTGTACTGTCAGCCCCCTTAAAAACGGGAGGCTGAAATGTACTTTTGAGGAGCCAGTCAGGGCGGTGACTCCAGGACAGGCTGTTGCTTTTTATGAAGGAGACTGTCTGTTTTTAGGAGGAATAATAGAATAATCGAAGCTGGTATTTAGAGGGGAAGAAATTCTGGCTTCTGATTTTTAAAAATAGTGTAATAAGTAAAGCCACATTGGATAAGTATTTCTTTTGCAGCAAAAAAATGGTAAGCGATTTCCTCTGGTTTATGTCCATCAGAACCAATAGTAAGTATTTCTCCGCCTAGTTCCTTGTATCGCTGTAAAATATCTATTTGGGGATGAGGCTGGGAAAGGCCATATTTAAAACCAGAAGTGTTCAATTCAATTCCCTTTCCTCTCTCTATAAGTGATTTCAAGATTGGCTCAAGGATGTCTTCATATTTTTTAAAAGAAAAGAACTGATTTTGATGAGGGCCATAACGGATGACATAATCTAAATGCCCATATACTTGAAAGTCGTCATAGGAAGATATGTTTTCCAAAGTGGAATGAAAATAATCCAAATACCCCTCTTCCTCCTTACGCCCTTGGAAATATTGAGGATAATAGGGATCCCTTCGGTTTGCAAGATGGGAAGAGGCAATAATAAAGTCAAAGGGATACTGTTTGGCATAAGCAGAGCAGGTTGATAAGACATGGGGCTGAAGTCCCAGTTCCACGCCAAATAAAAGGCATATTTGTCCTTTATATTGTTCTTTTAGCTCTAAGAAATGATGATAATAGGAATGGGTATCTAAAGAAAAAGTAGGGGTCGATTCAGTTGTTTTTACATAATCAAAATCCATATGTTCTGTAAAGCACATAGTATCTAAACCTAGGGATAAGCCTCTTTCTATCATTGCTTCCATAGGGGCAAGGCTGTCTTGGGAAAAGCAAGAGTGGAGATGAAAATCTGCCTGAATCATAATGCGTCATTATTCCTTTCTATTATCTTGTTCTGAATATGAACTAAATTATAAAGGAAGAAGAAAAAAAAGTCTATGTTTAGAAATCCTTATTTTCTGGTAAATATTTTTCAAAAAGAGACTTGTATTTTTTGGATAAATTCGTTAAAATATAAATGTTAAATAAAAATTTAACAAACAATTGTTTATGGGGAAACTCATACCGAGTACCAAATTAACTTTTAGGAGGAATTTAAAATGGCAGTAAAAGTAGCGATTAATGGTTTTGGACGTATTGGACGC
>CANOLZ010000082.1 GCA_947567075.1 uncultured bacterium | reverse complement strand
TTACAGAAATAAGTGATAATTTATATAAGAAAAAGGAATACAATGTAGAATATGACAGGTATTTTGAAATAGTTGGTAGATTTGTTATTGAAAGAAATAAAGCATCAATAGACATGATACAGAGAGCATTTAAAATTGGATTTAACAGAGCAGTACGGATCATGGAACAGTTGTATGAGGCAGGAGTAGTTGGTGAGGAAAGTGGAACAAAACCGAGAGAAATATGAAAAGGTCGCTTTACTCCATTATTCCACAGTTTACCTAACAACCGTTCCCCTTTGCTATTTGGATGTCTGGGTCAGAAGATTTAGGATAGTCTATTGTCTGAAGAAAATGAGAAGCTGCCACTTGCCAGGCATATTTTTGGTACCTTTCAGTATCTCAATCTCATTTAGAACTTTATATCCGGCATGTTTATGCAGTCGTAGAAAGTTATCATAGGCAACCTAAAGAGCATGTTATCAAAACTGTGAGTAGACCGGTAAGAATCCTTGTATACATGGTTCAGTTTTTCGGTAAACGCTTTTCTTTTTTTGTTTTTTATTGAAATGGTTCAGATGTTTGGCAGAGGGATAATAGATATAAATGATTTGATAACAAATACTATGGGGGATGTTTCAGAGATAATCTTATGTTTTTTTAATTTATAATAATTTTTCTTAATTTGCCGATAGAATATATAAAGTGATGGAATGATATGGAAGAAATTGTATAGGAAAAAAGGATAAATGTAACAGACCGTTTTCAACGAAACAGCAGTGCTAGAATGTTCCAGCTAAGAGCCGGGAGTATGGATACATGCGTATTAAAATAAATGACGGAAAGCCTAAATGGAACAATGTATACGAAATATAAGGCTAAAAATAGAATATAAGTTTACAGAAAGCATGGAATATAATATAAAGTCAAAACACCTTTATCATAAATAATTCTTGAGGCTGTTCAAAGGGTGTATTGTCAAAGAATAGCCCACCCTTGTCTATGTAACCTAATTTCCTGTAAAAATGCTGTGCCTGCTCATCTATTTGTGTGGAAGTTATAACCATTTTATGCCCAAGCTGGCGCATTTCCTTTTCCCAAAATAGAAGCGCTTGTTTTCCAAAACCCTTATTACGGTATTGCTCATCAATGAAAATCAAAGTAAGAAAAGGTATGAAATCAAACAATAAATTATAACGCATAACACCTATGGGTTTTTCAGTGTAATGTATGATATAACATCTTTTATCCCGTATTTTACTTTCATATTCGGATTTAGGAAGGTGTTGGTCTATTTTAAAATAATCATTGGCATCCTTTAGGACTGCGTGTGTAATAAGAAACATCTGTTGCCTTTCTGTTTAAAATATTGGTTGCTTTTTTATAGATTTAATGATACTATAAACGATTTTTCTTTTCAAATTTCTTTCATGGATTTTATAATAGAGTGATTATTAAGGAGGATGCAATATGTCAATAAATATTCGTGGATTTAGTGTAAGTAATTATGATATGAACAAAAAGCTTGATAAAAACAGCAAACAGTATAAGGCAGCAGCAAGAGATTATCTTGCAAGTCATCGCAGGGAAGTAGCTAAAATGTCCCTTCAGGAAAGAATTCTGTATGAATTATTTGGAAAAGAAGACGCATATATGAGAAATGTAATGAAAATGTACAATTCTGACGGAGATTTTGTTGGGGCAGACGGAAGGGTTGTGCCAGGGATGATGATAACAGGAGTACCTGAATCTGAGCGCCGCCAAATCATCCACATCTCAGAAGATGCCCGTCAAAAGATGTTTGATGAAACAAAACGACATTTTTTACAAGAGTATGGTGTTGCAAATGGAAATACAACAAAAAGATCGGAAGTTTTCAGGGAATTTCAACTGAGCATTCCTAAAGAAGACAGGTTAAAGGGAACATGGACCTTAGGGCAGTATGAAAGGGCCTATCGTCAGGCATTTTATGACGCAGTGAAAGAAGTAGATCCCAATTGGGAATTAGGAGAACCATTTAGTAGAAGGGTTTTGGATAATGTTACAAGGGAATCAGTGGATAATGCTCTTGTAAAATCAGGCAGAAACCTTGTTCTTCCAAGGAAGTCTTTGGATATGAGCGTATAATGTGTTGAAAGGAAGGGAAAAGAATGCGTGTTTATTCATGGAATCTTTCGTTACAGCAGGGATATTTTTGTGGAACAGGAAGCATAGGAGGGATACATCTGCCAGATTGGGAAGAGGATTATGTATTTTCTCAACAAAAAAGTGGTATTTCTGATGAAGAATATAGGAAACAAATAGTAGAACAGGCTTATATAGATTATGCAAATGGACAGTTTCAAAATAAGTCAGAAGGCTTTAACAAGCTTATGAAAAAATATGTGTCAGAGGTAGCTCCTGATAGAAAGGGGATTATCACCTCTGGATTAAAGGCAATTTCTAAAAATAGGCAAAAAGTTATAAAACCAATTGATCTTTATGCAACTCTCCTTGAAGGGGAAATTAGATATAAAAAATTGCCTACAGGAAAGAGTGAATACATAGAGTTTTATGATAAGAATGGGGAACTGGTAGGGACGTATTCCAATAATGGCTGGACGATGTATACAACAAAGGCAGAGGCTGCCCGTCAAACAGAAATGTGTTCTATATACACTGCTGCATGGAGAGATGCAAAAAATGGTAATTTTAGAAAGGATAGGAAGGTAGAAGAGAAGGAGGGGTTAGAAAGGGTTCATTTGGCTGTTAGAAATAGCACCCTTAGAGAACTGCCTGATTATATAGAGGATAAGCCAGTTTTTGACGGGAAGGCATAAAAAGGCTTATGGATAGTTGTTTTGAATGAGTATAAATAGTAAAAATTTGTAATATTGTAATAAATGTAGACAACATGGCTATGGGGAGTCTGTTGCACAGCTTTTGTAAATAGAGTAGAGGATCAGACATGTAAGAAAATAAATTGCATAATATAAAATAAGAAATATACTTTAAGCAATACTTTTTGCACATAAAAAAGATTAAAAAGGCATAAAGTTATGGATAATATACTGAGTAATTAAAAATATTACTTGACTTGCTTTGTGCATATTGATATAATTTGGTTATCAAATATAAATATCCAATAATTTGGGTTGTTACTGTTAAAGCAGGCAAAACCAAATTTTGTAGATCAACAGAAAAGTTGATTTATAAAATTTGGTTTTTTTTATTCCAAGGAAAAAAGTATGTATTCTATTGCTTTGTTATGGAAGCTAGGAAGCTGTCATAAAATGATGGATGAAAGAAAAAAGATAAGAGGAAAGAACATTGCGTATCGAAAAGGTGATCAACAATAATATTATTTCCACAAGGGATAAGCAGGGAGTAGAGTTGGTTGTCATGGGGAGAGGAATTGGTTTTGGAAAAAAACCAGGTAGTGAAGTTATTGAAAAGAAAATAGAGAAAGTTTTCAGACTGGAAAACATAGATAACAAAGAACAATTTAAAGAATTGTTAGCTTCCCTTCCTATTGAACATATTAGACTTTCGACGGATATCATTTCCTATGCCAAGGAGAACTTAGAAATTAAGTTGAACCAAAATGTATATTTAACATTGACTGATCATATTAGTTATGCCTTGGAAAGGCATCAAAAAGGAATGAACTTTAATAATGTATTATATGACGAAGTAAAGCTGTTTTATCCTTTGGAGTATTCTGTTGGCAGGTATGCCTTGGAACTTATTGAAGAAAGGACGGGAAACCAGCTGGAGGAGGATGAAGCAGCATCCATTGCTCTCCATATTATTAATGGAGAACTAAATGCTACCATGGGAACGACGTTTTTCATGATTAAAATGATGCGTGAGATGATGGAGCTCATTGAGAGACATATTTCTATGCCAGAGGGGAGGAATTACCCTAGAAATAGGTTGATTTCTGATTTGAAACAACTTGCCAATCGTCTTGTTTCAGAAAAACCCCTAAGGGGAAGAAGGGATGAAAGACTGTATCAGTTTGTGGAGGAGAACTATATACAAGAATATGAAATGATTAATGGAATTAATCATTATATAGAAGAGAGATATCATTGTAGTATGACTAAGGAAGAGAAGATTTATTTAACCTTGAATATTAAAAGAATAAAGGACTTGTATGTTTGTTAAAGAGAAAGGAGAATATGGATGAAGTTTTTGCATAATTTATTTTCAAAAAATGACAAGGTAGGGATTGTAGCTCCTGTAGCAGGGAGGCTGATAAATATTAAAGAAGTGGATGATCCAGCTTTTAACGAAGAGGTGTTAGGAAAGGGGGTGGCTGTCGTACCTTCAGATACAAGGATATGTGCGCCAGTTGATGGTAAAGTCAGTGCCATATTCCCTACAGGTCATGCAGCAGCAGTAACGAGCAGGGAAGGTGTGGAAATACTTATCCATGTAGGGCTTGATACAGTGAAGCTAAAGGGAAGGCACTTTATAGTTCATGCTCATGAAGGGCAGGAGGTGAAAAAAGGTGAGTTGCTTTTAGAAGCAGATATAGAAAAGATTCAGGCAGAAGGTTATGATATTACGACACCAATTGTTATATGTAATTCCCATGATTTTTCGAAGATACATATAGCAGAAACGGGCACGGTATCCCAGGGAGAAGAGATTTTAAATGTGCAAATATAACAAGGGGGTAAGTTTTTATGATGAAATTTTTACAGAAATTAGGGAAAGCTTTAATGTTACCTGTAGCATGTCTGCCTATATGTGGTATTCTCATGGGAATTGGCTATGCACTTTGTCCAGCAACTATGCAGGGAGGTGAGATTACTGGATTTTTACATCTCCTAGGATTCTTTTTAGTAAAGGCTGGAGGCGCCTTAATTGATAATATGGCGGTTTTGTTTGTTATTGGGGTAGGGGTAGGTATGACCAACGACCATGATGGAACAGCAGGTCTAGCGGCCATTGCCGCATGGCTGATGATTACCAATCTCCTTTCTGTTGGAACCGTTACCACATTGATCCCATCAATAGCAGAAGATGCAAATAAGACATTAGCCTTTTCAGCCATTGCTAATCCATTTATTGGTATTCTTTCTGGTATAATCGGAGCAACATGTTATAGTAAGTTTAAAGAAACAAAGCTGCCAGATTGGCTGTCATTTTTCAGTGGTAAACGTTGTGTGGCAATGATTTCTGGAGTAGTTTCTATTGTCGCTGCGGCTATTCTTTTATTTGTATGGCCCATTGTGTATGGCGTACTTCTTGCAATCGGTAATGGAATTGTGAGCCTTGACGCAGTGGGGGCAGGTATCTATGCATTTTTGAACAGACTGTTAATCCCAACAGGATTACACCATGCATTAAATAATGTTTTTTGGTTCGATACAGTAGGACTTGGCGATTTGAAACATTTTTGGGCAGGAGATACGAGCAAAGATGTGGCATGGAGCCTGGGAATGTATATGTCTGGATTCTTCCCTTGCATGATGTTTGGAATTCCAGGGGCCGCCTTGGCTATGATTCATACAGCAAAAGAGAACAAAAAGAAGGTTGCTATAGGATTAGTAGCCTCAGCAGCCATCTGCTCTTTTGTCTGTGGTGTAACAGAGCCTTTTGAATTTGGATTTATGTTCCTTGCACCAGCCTTGTATTTAATCTATGCATTATTATATGGGGTGTTTACTTTTATAACTACATTGATTGGCTTTCGAGGGGGATTTAGCTTTTCAGCAGGAGCAACGGATCTTGTGTTTTCTGCCTCCCTGCCAGCAGCCCAAAATACATGGATGATTCTTCCCCTTGGAGTAGGAGCATTTATAACCTTTTACATAGTTTTCCGTTTTGCCATTGTGAAATTTGATTTAAAGACCCCAGGAAGGGAAGAGGAAGATTTGGAAGCCGAAAAGAAAGCGGTTCTTTCCAATAGTGATTTTGCCCAAGTAGCTGCTATTATTTTGGAAGGACTGGGAGGAAAGGCCAATATTACTTCTCTTGACAATTGTATAACGAGACTTCGTCTAGAGATTAAGGATTATACATTGATTGATGAGAAGAAAATTAAGTCAGCAGGTATTGCAGGTATTATGAGACCAAGTAAAAATGCTATTCAGGTGATTGTAGGAACAAAGGTACAATTTGTTGCTGAGGAAATGAAGAAAATGTTGTAACAATACATGAAAAAAACAGAAATTGAACAAATAAGCAATATGAAAAATCGTAAGAGTGGGGGCCAAAGGGGTTTTGCTTTTACGATTTTTTAAACAGTCAAAGGGTCTAGGTTGACAGGGTATATAGAACTATAATATAGTAAAAAATGAAGTGAGAATGCATCTTTGAAAAAAATAGTCATTACTTTATATAAGCATATGTATGGCCATTGATATTATTGTAACGAAGAAAAATAATGGATTCAAACTTTCTATCCATTTATTCCAAAAGTAAAAATGTAAGGAATGTGACAGAACTATCACATGAAACATATAGTGTTATGGAGAGTTATATGAAATATAAAATATTAAAACTACGAGAATGCAGGGACTTAATGAATATTTCTGCCCATTGGTTCCATTTGAAATGGAAGGTTCCTGTTGAAGCATACATGGAGAGCATGAAGAAATGTATTGAAAACAAGAGCAATGTTCCTCAATGGTATATGACAATAGATAATGAGAAAATAGTAGGTGGCCTAGGTGTCATAGAAAATGATTTTCATGACAGAAAAGATTTATCTCCCAATGTTTGTGCAGTTTATGTAGAAGAAGAGTACCGTTTACAAGGCATTGCAGGAGAGATGCTGCATTTTGCATGTCAGGACATGAAAGAGAGAGGGATTGATACTTTATATTTGCTTACAGATCATTCTTCCTTTTATGAACGATATGGATGGAGTTTTTTCTGTATGGTACAAGGAGATGGGGAGAAACATATGTCAAGAATGTACATGCATAAAGAAGGGTGAGAAAGCATGCCAAGTCTCCCACTGAAAATAAAATTTTTTATAAGATTTACTCTTTCAGAAAGTTAAGAAAAAGGAAGTGCTTGCTATTTTTTTTTATTCAGGTTATATTTTTATAGGAATTAAGAGATAGTATGAAAGTAGTGAGTAACAAACAGAAGAATAACAAAAAATTTGACTAGAAGGAGTATGGAGCATGAGAGGAGTAGAAACACGTATTCAGGAAATCAGACATAGAATCTTTAGGGAGGTAGCCCGTATGGCTTACCATACAGAATGGCCAGTAGATAAACGAATAGAGGAGCTTCCATATAAGATTATCCCTGGGGAAGTGGGAAACTATCGTCATGATGTATTTTTAGAAAGGGCAATTGTAGGGGAGCGTCTTCGGCTGGCAATGGGGCTTCCTTATCGCAGTGCGGCAGATCATGCCCCTATTTCAGATGATATTATGTTGGCAGACAGGGCTGAGACTTATTATACTCCTCCTTTGATCAATGTCATTAAATTTGCATGTAATGCCTGTCATGAGAAGAAAGTTTTTGTGACAAATGGCTGTCAAGGCTGTTTGGCTCATCCTTGTGAGGAAGTATGCCCCACAAATGCAATCCAAATCAATAGAAGTAATGGACGTTCCCGTATTGATCAGGAAAAATGTATTAAATGCGGCAGATGTGCGGAGGTTTGTGCCTATCATGCCATCATTATCCAGGAGCGTCCTTGCGCATCGGCCTGTGGAGTAGACGCCATTCATTCTGATGAGAATGGAAAGGCTGACATTGACTACGAAAAATGTGTATCCTGTGGGATGTGTCTTGTAAACTGTCCCTTTGGAGCTATTGCAGATAAATCTCAAATATTTCAAGTAATTCGAGCGATACAGTCAGGGGAACGGGTTTATGCAGCAGTGGCCCCGGCTTTTGTGGGCCAGTTTGGGCCAAAGGTGACACCAGGAAAGCTGAGGGCAGCGATGAAGGAGCTAGGCTTTGCTGATGTATTCGAGGTGGCAGTAGGGGCAGACTTATGTGCTACCCAGGAAGCAGAAGACTTTGTCAAAGAAGTGCCAGAAAAGCTTCCATTTATGGCAACTTCCTGCTGCCCTGCCTGGTCTATGATGGCAAAGAAGTTTTTCCCAGAAATCAGCCATTGTATTTCTATGGCTTTGACTCCCATGACGTTGACCGCCCGTCTTATTAAGAGATATCATAAAAAGGCCAAAGTTGTATTTATTGGGCCATGTGCTGCTAAAAAATTAGAGGCAATGAGGAGTGATATTCGAAGCGATGTAGATTTTGTCCTTACTTTTGAGGAGATGACAGGAATATTTGATGCAAAGCATGTGGATATCGAAAATATGGAAGAAGATCCAGAAGGAGTGAATGATGCTTCCACAGACGGCCGTAATTTTGCAGTGTCTGGGGGAGTGGCCACATCTGTATTAGGAGTTATCCATGACAAATATCCAGAGCGTGAGATCAAAGTTGCCAATGGAGAAGGACTTAGGGAGTGTAGAAAACTTTTAGCAATGGCAAAGGCAGGAAAATATGATGGATACCTTTTAGAAGGTATGGCATGTCCAGGAGGATGTGTTGCTGGAGCTGGAACAATGCAGCCAATTAAAAAATCCCAGGCTGCAGTAAACTTATACGCATCAAAGGCAAAACACAAAGTATCCAATAAAACGGAGCATGTAAAGGAATTAGATCGATTAGTAGAATAAAAACAGTGATTCCATAGGGGAGGATTGTTTTGACAGAAAGGGGGTTTTCTCTTTGGGATGTTTGGGAAATGCACTATGGTTTTTTCTGGGAGGAATATGGATGGGAATTTCATGGGTGATTGCAGGATGTATTTGGAGCATTACCATCATTGGCTTGCCCATCGGATTACAGTGTTTTAAACTGGCCTCCCTTGCTTTTTTTCCTTTTGGAAAAGAGATTCGTTACGGAGGAGGGACAGTTTCTTTTCTAGCCAATATATTATGGCTCATAGTAAGCGGGCTGTTCCTTGCCATTGAGGCTTTAGTGATTGGTGTGCTTTTATGTATTACCATTGTTGGCATTCCTTTTGGTTTACAATGTTTTAAAATTGCAAAGCTGTCATTAATGCCTTTTGGCGCCCAAATTGTATAAAAGGATACTAGAGTCAGGGATGGATAAAAAATATTGATGAAGAGGAAGGTGTAATATATGAAAAGGAGAAAAATACTATTAGCAGTTTTTGGATTAAGCTTCTCTGTCAGTATGGCAGGATGCTCCAGCAAAGAAAAAGAGGATTTACCAGTGGACAGCAGTTCTAAAATAGAGGAGGATGGAGAAAACCCTCTTCCTGAAGAAGGTTCTACAGGAGCGCCAGAAGAAGGACAAGAAACGTTAGAGCCTCAGGGGGACGGGGCAGAAGTCGTATATACAGAAGAAATGCGGGAGGAAAAGGGAGAGGACGGGGC
>CANOLZ010000081.1 GCA_947567075.1 uncultured bacterium | reverse complement strand
GCGATTATTGTGGAACATGCATACCGGCAACGGACTATTGTATTTCGAAGCTTTGGAAAAAAATGAGCTTTTCTCAAAGCGTTTCCTCCTTTGTGTCTTTTATTTCTTTTATTGCTATATTTTATCATAGACATGAAATTTTTGCACATATTTTTTTCTTCGTTTTAGAGTGAAAAATCTTTTTTTAATACGTCATAAGAAATATTTACAAAAACAGAAAATTTTTTCTCTCCTTTTTTCTTCTACCTTTCTACTCTTTCCTCAGAAAGTATAGGTGGATCCTGGGAGCCGATATATTTTTATTTTTGCCCATTTCCCTATCAAAGTTTATATAATACTATAATTTCCTCTAAAATTCCTCTTTATTTAAAAATGTAGTTTAAATTACCCAATTAAAGCAACAGAGTAAGATCCATCCTTATAATATGTTTGGCAGTAAAATCCGTCTGCATGATTTACAAGCTGTTTATCATCAACAACTTTTTCTACATTTTCCGTTCTTTCTTCGCTGATGATATAGGTTTTATGATAGTATCCGGGATATTTATTCAATTCTTTATTAAATTTCTCAATGTCTATTGTCCAAAAGCTGCCGTTCCATTTTTGCATTAAATTCTTTTTTTTAAACTCCCTGCTTTTGTATGGTTTAGCACTTACTATACCTGTAACAGCATCCACTGTAAACATGTCACCACATTTTATCGTTGCAGGTTTACGGATAATTTTAGCATCGATCCAAGCTTTTTTCAAACCCTCAGATAAAGACACTTTTAAATATTTTACGTAGTTCCATGCTGCTGTTATGATTTGGGATAAGTTATATTTTTTCACCTTAATTCCTCCTACTAAAATGGTTGTGTTGTTGTCTATATACATACTATATCATTTTACAAAGTTATTATTAAGCATTTTTATAACTTTTTTAAGAAATACTTTTTATTGACTTTTTAGGTGCAATAATATATAGTAGGCATTAAAAAGGAGGGTTTAAAATGCTAAAATATAAAATAGATATTGCCAATGCACTTGAGCGAAAAGGTTTTAACACCTACCGGGCAAAGACCACAAAGATATTAAGCCAAGACACACTAAAAAAAATAAAAAAAGAAGATACTAATATCTCACTAGAGAGTATAAATCGGATTTGTATGTTACTAGACATGCAACCAAAAGATTTAATCGAGTATGTGGAGGATGCAGAAGAAAAAAAGAAATATCACTTTTAAAAGTTACTAATATATAATATACTATAAGTGTCCAAAGCAAACAAGGACAATAACCCGAAAGGGAGAAAGGAGAACACTATGGACATGACAGAAAAGGAAATGCAGACGGTCAGAAAAGCTACTCTTTACGATTTGCGTTTAATCTTCACAAGCGGAGAAAAAAAAGAGTACACCACAGAGGAGCTTGTGGAGCTGCTTGACAAAATCGCACTTGCTAAAGAGTAGGAGTAAAACAAAGGGGCTGAATAAACAACCCAAACATACAGAACGGGCGGTATAAAAACCGCCCAAGTAATATAATAATAGGAGGGATATTATGACTATAATACTACAATTTCATATAAAATTCCTCTTTATTTAAAAATGTAGTTTAAATTATCCAATTAAAGCAACAGAGTAAGATCCATCCTTATAATATGTTTGGCAGTAAAATCCGTCTGCATGATTTACAAGCTGTTTATCATCAACAACTTTTTCTACATTTTCCGTTCTTTCTTCGCTGATGATATAGGTTTTATGATAGTATCCGGGATATTTATTCAATTCTTTATTAAATTTCTCAATGTCTATTGTCCAAAAGCTGCCGTTCCATTTTTGCATTAAATTCTTTTTTTTAAACTCCCTGCTTTTGTATGGTTTAGCACTTACTATACCTGTAACAGCATCCACTGTAAACATGTCACCACATTTTATCGTTGCAGGTTTACGGATAATTTTAGCATCGATCCAAGCTTTTTTCAAACCCTCAGATAAAGACACTTTTAAATATTTTACGTAGTTCCATGCTGCTGTCATGATTTGGGATAAGTTATATTTTTTCATTTTCATTTCCTCCTGTTTGGTTTGTTTGTTCCTTGTTTCTGCAATTATAACATCACATAAATATGTGAATTTCAATACTAAAATCACATTTTTTTGAGAAAGTTTTTATTGACAAAATAAAGGCAGTATTATATAGTAGAAATATCATCATAAGGCAGGAGGGAAAAGTGTGTTAGAATATAAAATAGAGATTATCCCGGCGTTAAAAGAAATTGGAATAAACACAACTACTGCAAAGAAATGCGGTATTTTTGGGCAGGACACAATGCGTAAGTTTAGAAACGGAGATACAAACATATCATTAGATGTATTAAATCGTTTGTGTTGTGTGCTGGAAATGCAGCCAAGGGATATTTTGAAATTTGTGGAAACCGAAGAAGACAGGGAAAAAATAATCTCAAAAATATGTGAAAAACCTATTGAAAATCACTAAAACGTGTGATATATTATATATATTATAATTGTCCAAAGGGAGGAAGGAGAACAAATGGAACAAATGAACGAAAACGAACAAAAAAAAGTTGCGATTGAGAAGTATATCAATATCCAGCGTATCAAAAAACACGGGCAAGAAGAAATCGAATACCAAGAAAAAATCGCAAAAGCCGAATTGCAAATACTTGGGATATCAACAGAGGATTTGGAGTTTAGACAAATGGAAGGAAGCTGAATAAACAACCTCAAGTACACAGAACAGGCGGTGTAAAAACCGCCCAAGTAATATAATAATTTAGGAAGGATATTATGACTTTTTGGGAGACCTAATGCCAAATACATATACTTATAGGTCCCCAAATGATACAGCAACTTGTAGCAACCTATTCACTGTAAAAAATCCCAAAAGTGTGGCTTTTTTTGTTACTAAATATAGCAATCTTACAAAATCGTAACAAGTTGAGAGTGTTGAATTTTAAAGGGAAACTATTTCATATATTATAAACTTTACACATGGGAATTTGCAGATTATAACAATACATCTTGAAAAGGAGAGATTCTATGGCAGGTTCAAGTTTTGGAAACCAGTTTAAAATAACTACATGGGGAGAATCCCACGGAAAGGCCATCGGGGTTGTTATCGATGGATGTCCTGCAGGGCTGCCCCTTACAGAAAAAGATATTCAGTCTTATTTAGATCGGAGAAAACCAGGGTCTTCTCCCTTTGTCACTCCTAGAAAGGAAAAAGATGAGGTGGAAATACTGTCTGGAACTTTTGAGGGAAAGACAACAGGCTGTCCCATTTCCCTCCTTGTAAGAAATCTGACCCAGCGTTCTTCTGATTATCATTCTATTGCAGACATTTACAGGCCTGGTCATGGAGATTACACCTTTGATCAAAAATATGGCTTTCGGGATTACAGAGGAGGAGGGCGGACTTCTGGAAGGGAAACGATTGGCCGGGTCGCTGCTGGGGCCATTGCTTCCAAATTATTAGGAGAGTTAGGCATTGACCTTTTTGCTTATACAAAATCTATTGGCCCTCTTTCCATAGATCCTGACTGTTTTTCCAGAGAGGAAATAAAAAACAATCCCCTTTGTATGCCTGACGCCTCATGTGCAGCCAAGGCAGAAGAATACTTAACCGATTGTATGAAGCATCAAGATTCCTCTGGAGGGGTTATTGAATGCATTGCCAAACATCTTCCTATTGGCATTGGAGAACCTGTCTTTGATAAGTTAAGCGCTAACTTGGCAAAAGCTATCTGTTCCATTGGAAGTGTGAAAGCTTTTGAAATAGGTGACGGGATAGACGCTTCCAAGGCAAGAGGCAGCCAGAATAATGATTGTTTTTCTTTGGAAAAGGAAAAAATCGTAAAAAAAACAAACCATTCCGGTGGGATCTTAGGGGGGCTTAGCGACGGTTCAGATTTAATTTTACGGGCTCATATTAAGCCTACATCCTCCATATCTGCCCCTCAGACAACGGTTTCAAGAAATGGAGGGGAGGAAGAAATTCGCATTCAAGGGCGTCACGATCCGGTTATTGTTCCAAGGGCAGTCGTTGTTGTAGAATCTATGACTGCTATTACCCTCATTGACATGCTCTTTGCAAATATGACTGCAAAAATGGATAGAATTTTAAAATTTTATGAGCGTTAATATTAGGAGCAATAGAATCCCCCCTTTGGGAATCTTCTATATATTACGAATAAAAAAGAATCTCCCCTGGGAGATTCTCTGTCCAAGATGAATGGCTCCTGGGGCATCCTTTTTGTCCCACTGGGATCATATTTTCTTCTCACACTTCTACTTCCACCATTGCCCCACAATTTCCTTTTGGTATTTTTATTTCCCTTCCATTCATGACAATAATGTTTTTTTCCATATCTACCGTAAAAAAGGTAATGGTATCTGACTCATGATTTAAACTGGCTATATGTCTTGCATCTGGAAAAATGAGAATGTCCTTTGGATAATTTCCACTAATGGGCAGAACAAACTTCTTTGTTAGCAATCCTGTCTCTGTATCAACGGAAAATACTGCTACACTATTATCTCCCGCACTGGACACAAAAAGATACTTACCATCTCGGGATAATTTCATGGCACAGGAAGCAGAATCTGTCGCATGATACTCATTTAAGGTGGATATTGTTTGTATTTTCTTAAATTCTCCATTATTGTTCACATTGCTGTATTCATATACATCTACTATATTTTTCAATTCATGGTTAATATAAGCAAACCGTCCGTTCATGGAAAATTTAATATACTTAGGAGCCGATCCTAAATCGCTTCGTATAATATCATATAATTTTAATTTTCCCGTGGCATGATCTAACCGATACACTTTTGTTTGATCCATTCCCAAATCTGTGGCGCACAAATACTCATTATCCCTAGTCATTTTCACACATCTTATATGAGGTCGGAAACTCCGCTCTGCAATGCTTCCCATTCCTTTATGAAAAACCTCACATGTAATCTTACCTGCTCTCCCATCCTCCTCTAATTCCAGAACCGTAACTTTTCCATCGTGGTATCCTGCTACAAATAAAAATTTATCTGCATAATCTGTAGAAATATGACAGCCTCTCATTCCATTAATGGAAGCTGTATTTAACATTTCCAAACTTCCGTCTGAAAGAATTTTAAATGCCTCCACCCCCATATCCGTAATGGAATATAAATATTTTTTGTTATGGGAAATAGTAAAATAGGAAGGATTTGTTATAACTACCCTGCTTTTCTCTTCTAATCTCCCCTTTTCAATGTCTACGTCATATAGGATCATTCCTTTATCATGTCCTTGGGTATATGTAGCTAAATAAGCAACATACTTTGTTTCTTTCATGGCAGATACCTCCTAATTGTACATCTGATATTGTTTTATCTTATCATAAACTGACGTTTTTGTTAAGATGCTCCTTATTTTTTGCCATTGAATTTTTTATTTCCCTCATTGACATTTTTTCTATTCTGTGTATAATTATTTGTACGGTGTTTAGCATTAGTAAACTTTTTGTTTATTCTTACTTTTATTCTATACTATAAAAAGGAAATAGCCATCCCCCTGCATATTCCCGTTTTTTAAAGAAAGGACGGTGAATCGAATGGATATTGGAAAAAAATTAAAAGAGCTACGCATTTTAAAAGGCTTGACCCAAGAAGAACTAGCGGACCGCTCTGAACTTAGCAAAGGGTTTATCTCCCAACTGGAACGAGATTTAACCTCTCCTTCTATTGCTACTTTAATGGATATCCTGCAATGCCTTGGAACCAACTTAAAAGATTTTTTCAACGATTCTGCCGAAGAGCAAATTGTCTTCTGCGATGGGGATTATTTTGAAAAAATAGACGATTCCTTAGAAAATAAAATAGAATGGATTATTCCCAATGCTCAAAAAAATATTATGGAACCTATCCGAGTCACACTATCTCCAAAAGGTTCTACTTATCCAGATATTCCCCATGAAGGAGAAGAATTTGGTTATGTCTTAAGTGGAAGTATCACCATTCATGTTGGAAACAAGAGATATAAAGCTAAAAAGGGAGAATCTTTTTACTTCATTCCTAATTCCACCCACTACATTACTGCCAATGGAAAAACTGGCGCCTCTTTCATCTGGGTAAGCAGTCCCCCTAACTTCTAATTTTAGCATACTACTTTTTACAGGCAGATTTATATATCCACCTGTGTAAGAACGGAGGATTATTATGGGCCGCAAACTTATTGATTTAGTACATATATCCAAATCATTTGGTAACAATCTTGTTCTGGATGACATGAACTTATACATCCGTGAAAATGAATTTCTTACTTTACTTGGTCCAAGTGGATGTGGAAAAACAACGACTCTTCGCATTATTGGTGGTTTTGAAACTCCAGACAAAGGAAAGGTTATTTTTGATAGCGAAGAGATTACAAATTTAGCGCCAAACAAACGGCAGTTAAACACAGTTTTTCAAAAGTATGCCCTTTTCACCCATATGACCATTGAGGAAAATATTGCCTTTGGATTAAAAATTAAAAATAAAAGCAAGGCTTACATCCATGACAAGATCAAATATGCCCTTAAGCTCGTGAATTTAGAAGGTTTTGAAAAAAGGATGCCTGACTCTTTGAGCGGGGGACAGCAGCAAAGAATCGCCATAGCAAGAGCTATTGTCAATGAACCAAAAGTACTTCTCTTAGATGAACCTTTAGGAGCCCTTGATTTAAAGCTGCGCCAAGATATGCAGTATGAACTCATTCGTTTGAAAAATGAACTGGGCATTACTTTTGTTTATGTCACTCATGATCAAGAAGAAGCCTTAACCATGTCTGATACAATTGTTGTCATGAATCAAGGTTACATCCAGCAAATAGGCTCTCCTGAAGATATTTACAATGAACCAGAAAATGCCTTTGTGGCAGACTTCATTGGAGACAGCAACATTTTTCCTGCTATCATGGTGAGAGATAAGCTTGTCAAAATATTAGACACTCCCTTTCCCTGTGTTGATAAAGGCTTTGGTGAAAATAAACCAGTGGATGCTGTTATCCGCCCTGAAGATGTGACCCTCACAGAACCTGAAGCTGGAATTTTGGATGGAGTAGTTACCCACCTTATATTTAAAGGAGTTCACTACGAAATGGAAGTATTGGCCAATGGCTTTGAATGGCTTGTTCATTCTACCAAAATGTACCCTGTAGGAACAAAGGTTGGACTCTTTGTGGATCCTTTTAATATTCAAATTATGAATAAACCAGAATCAGAAGACGAGGAGGCGACTGTCATTGATGAATAAAAAACTTTTGGCCTTTCCTTACATTGTATGGGCTGCTGTCTTTATTTTAATTCCCCTATTTATGGTAGCCTATTACGGACTGACCGATAAAAATGGAAGCTTCACCTTGGCTAATCTAGCTTCCATAACAACCAAAGAACATTTAAAAGCTCTTTGGCTTTCTGTCCTTCTCTCCCTTATGAGTACTCTCATATGTCTTCTTCTGGCCTATCCTCTGGCTATGATATTGGCCCATATGAAAGTAACAAAAACTAGTTTCATTGTTCTTATTTTTATTCTTCCCATGTGGATGAATTTCTTATTAAGAACTTTGGCCTGGCAGACCCTTTTAGAAAAAACAGGTGTCCTCAACAATATCCTTCACTTTTTTCATCTTCCTGCCCTTGAAATTATCAATACCCCTTATGCTATTATTTTAGGTATGGTATATAATTTCCTTCCCTTTATGGTTTTGCCTATTTATAATTCCCTTATTAAAATTGATCCAAATGTTATCCATGCTGCCAGAGACTTAGGGGCAAATTCTGTCCAGACTTTTTTAAAAATTACCATGCCTTTAAGCGCTCCTGGAATGATAAGTGGTATTACCATGGTCTTTGTCCCTGCTTTGACGACCTTTGTCATTTCCAACCTTCTTGGAGGAAGCAAAATTCTTCTCATTGGAAATGTCATTGAACAGGAATTTACCCAGGCTGGGAACTGGCATTTAGGAAGCGGACTTTCTTTAGTTCTCATGCTTTTTATTATTTTCAATATGGTTATTACTGCTCTTTTTGATTTAGAAGGGGAGGGAAATGCCCTATGATAAAAACATTAAAACATCTTTATACTGCCCTTATTTTTATTTTTCTCTATGCTCCCATTGCCACTCTCCTTGTTTTATCTTTTAATGCCAGCAGAACAAGATCAAAATGGGGAGGATTTACTTTGAAATGGTATAAGGAGCTTTTTGGAAACCGTGTGATTTTGCAAGCTTTATATAATACCTTGCTCATTGCTTTCCTCTCTGCTGTTATTGCAACCCTTATTGGCACCATTGCCTCCTTTTCTATTCACAGTATGAGACGAAAAAGCCGGTCTCTTCTTATAGGAATTACAAATATCCCTATGCTCAACGCAGAAATCGTCACTGGTATTTCGTTCATGCTTCTATTTATTACATTAAGGGCAAAATTTGGGTTTTATACAGTATTATTATCCCATATAACCTTTAACATTCCTTATGTTATTTTAAGTGTCATGCCCAAGCTAAAACAATTAAACCCCCATGTATACCAGGCTGCCCAGGATCTTGGGGCCTCCCCCCTTTACGCTTTTTACAAGGTTATTTTGCCAGATATTATGCCTGGAATTCTTTCTGGCTTTCTCATGGCTTTTACTATGTCCTTAGACGATTTTATTATTACCCATTTTACAAAAGGTCCTGGCTTAGACACCTTGTCTACAAAAATTTACACTGAAGTAAGGAAGGGAATTCGTCCAGAAATGTATTCCCTATCCACTTTAATTTTTATTTCCGTACTTCTTTTGCTTTTCTTAGTAAATAAAAGTCCTTATTTATCGAAAGAAAAGTCCTCTAATAAGAAAGTATAAAAAAAGAAAGAAATGAGGTATGCTATGAAAAAGAAATGGTTTTTTATTCTATGCTCCTCCCTTACAGTTTTTCTATTAAGCGCATGTGGAAACAGCGCTGAAAGCAAGGAGGAAGTCATTGTCTACAACTGGGGAGAATATATTGATCCCGACACATTAACTATGTTTGAAGAAGAAACAGGCATTCGAGTTATCTATGATGAGTATGAGACAAATGAAATTATGTATCCCAGGCTGGAAGCTGGAGCCTCTGCCTATGATGTAGTCTGCCCTTCTGACTATATGATCCAAAAAATGATTGAAAGGGATATGTTATCGGAACTTAATTTTGAGCATATTCCCAATGCGAAAGCAAATATTGGGGAACAATATTTTATCCAATCTAGGGAATTTGATCCAGAGAATAAATATTCCATTCCTTACTGTTGGGGAACTGTTAGCATTTTATACAATAAGACCATGGTGTCCAGTCCTATAGACAGCTGGTCTATTCTTTGGGATCCCCAATATAAAGATAATATACTTATGCAAGATAGTGTTCGAGATGCTTTTATGGTCGCTTTGAAACGGAAAGGTTATTCTATGAATTCTCTAAATACAGAGGAGCTGGAAGAAGCCAAAAAGGATCTTATTGAGCAAAAACCTTTGACTCAAGCCTATGTCATTGACCAGGTAAGAGATAAGATGATTGGAAATGAAGCAGCTATTGGGGTTATCTATTCTGGAGAAGCCATTTACACCCAAAGGGAAAATCCAGACTTAGAATATGTCATTCCTAAAGAAGGAACAAACGTGTGGATTGATTCCTGGGTGATTCCAAAAAATGCGCCAAACAAGGAAAACGGGGAAAAATTTATTGACTTTATGTGCCGTCCTGATATTGCCCTTTTAAACTTTGAATATATTACTTATTCCACCCCCAATGAGGAAGCAAGAAAGCTTATCGA
>CANOLZ010000080.1 GCA_947567075.1 uncultured bacterium | reverse complement strand
CTATAATCTCTTCTAATAAAAGGGGCATTTCTTTTTGTATCAAGCAAAAGGGCATATTTTGAAGGACGTCGATAGGCATTGCCATGCACTTCCATTTGGCGATAACGGCGAAGCAGCTTTACATCTAAATTTGCAATATAAATTCCCTCCTGCCCATCTGCTTGTAAAATGCAAGTATCCCGTGAGCCTTCCATTTCAGGAAGGTAAGCTACACCATCAAAAACACTTGAACCACCGTTGCAATCTGGAACAGTCTCAGGATAATTACACGTAGCGATCGCTAACATATTTTCGTAAGCTCTGGTACGAAGCTGTGAGAGGCGGTTCATTTCCATAGGACAGGCATTTGGCACAAGAATAAGCTCTGCACCTTTAAGCATTAAAATTCTTGCACTCTCTGGAAACTCTCTGTCAAAACAAATCATTGCCCCAACTTTTACTTCACCTAAAGGCGTATTTAGGACAGTGACATAAAAATCATCGCCGGGTACCAAATGGCGTTCTACATCAAAATCACAAGTATGGACTTTCCTATAGACAAATTTTTGTTCTCCAAATCTATCAAATACTATGAATGTATTGGAGAGGCCCTTTTCATGTCGTTCCAATAAAGTTATACCAATGGCCATGTTTTGCTGCCTGGAAAGATTCCCAAATGTATTGACAAAATCACTGTTGGAAACAATGGCTTCTTCTATCCATTCTTGCACAGGACGGTTATAAATATTGTATCCGTTGCTCCACATTTCAGGGAATAATACAATATCAGCTCCTAGAGCTCCTGCTTTTTTGCAATATTCCACTCCTTTTTCCAGATTTCCTTGGAGTGAGTCACAAGGAGTTATTTGCAATAAAGCAATTTTTAATATACCCATTTTTTTGTCTTCTCCTTTCATATATCCTTAAACAGTTATACAGAGCTTACATCTTATCAGGTAAAGGAATCCACTTATTTTTTTCACATATTCGCATTTTTCAACTATTTTCTTCCAAGATACAAAAAGCCCTTGGTGCAAACTTCTACACTCCAAGAGCTGTTATTACCTGAAAATATCTTTCCTTTTTGAAAGTGTGCAAAGCGAGAGCTCCTTTCACATTTTCTTTATCTTTTTTCGTAATCAACAAATCCAATGTTCAAATCTACGTCTCCATTAATTCCATCAATTTTTCCTGTCTGAGAGTACTGCCACATTGCAAATGAATAAGGATAATCTGGCTTGTTGGCCACTTCTGCATACCAAATGTCAATACCATTTAGGAGCTCTAAATCATGCCTTTTCAAAAGCCATTCTTTCTGAGCATAAATCATGGGCTTATATCCCCAATTTTTTACAGTATTACAAAAATCCAGAGCAAACTGGGTTCTTTGTGCATTGGTCAAATTATCTGTCCTTGCTGCATCATTTTCCACCCTCTCTGTATCATAAACAATAGGATAAGATATAGGGTAACGATTAATGGCTCCTACAACAAAATTAGCTTCCTCAATAGCTTCCGCAGAAGTTGTCGCCTGGGAGTAAAAATAAACCCCTACTTTGATTCCCTGGCTTATAGCCCCTTCTATGTTCTTGGCAAATTGGTTGTCCACACTTACTGTCCCACTTTGGTAACCTCTTGCCCCCACTCGGATCATGGCAAAGTCCACACCAGCATCTTTTACTTTTTTCCAGTCAATCTCTCCTTGCATTGCAGAAACGTCGATCCCAAAAGAAGATGTCTGCTTTCCATCTGTAAAATATTTCATCTGAGGCTCACTGTATACTAAATTAGCATCAAAATTATAATTGTTTTGGGGTATGGTATCTAAAATTTCCACCCATTCCTTTGTTCCATCCTCTTTTGTAATTTCTGTATATTTTTCGTTGGATGCATAATCTTCTTCTTGTATTGTTTCCCTTTCCTCAACGGTATCCTTGTCATTCTCTTCAGTAAGAGCTGTCTTATTCTCTTCGGTTTTATTTTCCTTCAAAGATTTTGAGAGCTCCTCTCGTTCCTTTTCCAAAGCTTCTTTTTCTGCTTTCTCCCTTTCCTCTTCTAGCATTTCTTCTACTCGTCTACGGGCCTTGGCCTCTCGTTCTTCTTCCTCTTTATAGTCATACATCCCCCAAAAGTCCAAGTCATCGGAGGTCAATGTGCTCTGCTCTGTTATCGTTTCTTGTGTTTCTGTCTCCAGACTTTCCCTCTCCATTTTCGCTGTTTCTGCAGCATTCATTTGTTTTTGATTCAAAAAAAGAGTCAGCAGCAATATAAAGGCAACAAAAGATACACCAATAATGGATATTCCCACTAACTTACCTGAATATGTTTCTTCTAAAAAATCATTTGACGACTTCATACTGTCTCCTTTCCTAATTTCTCTCTATCTGATATAATATCATACATGTACCCAAATTGACAAGAATCGTTGAAGGAAAACGGAGGAAACCAAACTATGTCAAAATTTATTACATATCTTTCTTCTCTTTTAATGTCTCATTCTTTTAAAATTGTAATCATTCATCTCTTCCCTTTGTTTTTTATATCAGGATGTTCTTTTACAAAAGAGCCTATATATAGAACTGACTTTTTATTGGATACTGTTGTAACCATCACTTTATATGACCATTCATCCCAAAAACTTCTTGATCAATGTTTTTCCTTATGTAAAGATTACGAAAATAAATTTAGTAAAACCATACCTACAAGCGATATTGCCAAAATTAATACATCCAAGGGAGCGCCCACAATGGTTTCAGATGAAACCATTGATTTACTCAATATTTCTCTTGGTTACTGCAAGCTCTCTAATGGAAATTTTGATATTACAATCGGAAACGTAACCTCCCTTTGGAATTTTACCGATGGTACAAGCCTGATTCCTCCTAAAAAAGACATTGAAAAAGCTGTTTCAACCATTGACTATACAAAAGTACTTATTCAAGGAAATGAAGTAACCCTTCTTGATCCCAGTATGTCCTTGGATTTAGGTGGAACTGCGAAAGGTTATATTGGGGATCGCCTAAAAGAATTTCTTTTATCTAAAGGTGTTTCCTCTGCTCTCATTAATCTGGGAGGAAACATCCTAAGCATTGGGGGAAAGCCAGATGGAACCCCTTTTTCTATTGGAATTCAAATGCCTTTTGAAAGCCAAAATACTACCATTGATGTCATTCAAATAAAGGATCAATCTGTTGTATCTTCTGGCATTTATGAACGATATTTTTATGTAGATGACACTTTGTATCACCATATTTTAAATCCAAAAACAGGCTATCCTTATGAGAATAACCTGTTTGGCGTTTCCATATTATGCGATTCGTCCATTGACGGAGATTGCCTTAGTACTATTTGTTTTACCCTTGGTCTGCAAAAGGGAATGGAATTGATTGAAACATTGGATGGAATAGAAGCTCTCTTTATTACAAAAGATTATAGTCTTCATCCATCCTCTGGCTGGGGAAATTAAGCTTCCCCCTTTTCCTCAGCCTCTCCAATAAGCTTATCACTCTCATAAATGTGCTTTGTCAGCCAATCTGTCAAAAATTTAAATATATCTTGTATCACGTCATCCTGACTTCTGTCTAAATTCCAAGAGCTGTATTCCTCTAATTTTTGTATAAAAGCTCGATGCTGCATCTTTTGCGTAAACATTCTTTTATATTGGATTTTTTCCATGTATTCTTCTTCATGTTGAAAATGCTCAATAGTATAATCTTTTAATTCCTGTAATATATCACTTATATTATCATACTTGTCAGCTAAATACTCATTATGAAGTAATTGATATGTTTCTTCCGCAATTTCAAACAGTTTTCGATGCTCCTCATCAATCATCTCAATTCCTACCAAATACTCATCTTTCATTTCAAACATATTGCTACCTATGCCTTTCTCATGATTTCTAATGGTTTTTTTGTATTTGTAACATATAGTCCAAGTATTGTGGTATTTTTCCTCTTATATAATTGCTTTCTTCGGACATTTTTGTGCACAGGCTCCACAGCCAGTACACTTCTCTTGATCAATATATGCATGGAAATCTGTCACAGTAACCGCTCCTACAGGACAAACTTTTACACAAAGCCCACAGCCTATACAGCCTACCTTACATGCTTTCATAGTGGCTGGTCCCTTTTCTTTCGAACTACATGTGACCAAATGTTTGGATTCATAAGGCACAAGCTCAATTAAATTTTTAGGACATTCTGTCACACATTTATTACATGCTTTACAAGCGTCCTTATCTACAACAGCAACTCCATTTACTACATGAATTGCATCAAAGGGACATACATTCACACATGAACCGTACCCCAAACAACCTTGGTTACATGTTTTTGCTCCTCCATTTGGAATAAAAGCTAGCATTTTACAATCTTTAATCCCATAATACTCATAATCCACCGAGGCATTATCACAGTTTCCAGCACATTTTACAAAGGCTACCATGTGTTTTGTTTCCCCTGCTTCTTTTCCCATAATGGAAGCAATTTTTGCAGCTACGTCGGCACCTCCAACTGGACATCCTCCTACATCAGCCTCTCCCTTTGCAATAGCTGCCGCTAAACCAGAACAACCTGCAAACCCGCAGCCTCCACAATTGTTACCTGGAAGCGCTGCCAAAACAGCCTCCTCTTTCTCATCTACTTCCACTTTAAACGCTTCCGCAGAAACTCCAAGAAAGACACCTATAAAAAGTCCTACTCCTGCTACACAAAGTGTAGCCAGGACAATTCCTAATACATTCATTCTCATCCCCTCCTATAATAAGCCTGAGAATCCAAAGAAGGCAATGGCCATAAGCCCTGATGTAATAAGTACAATGGGCATACCTTGGAAAGACTTTGGAACATCATTATATTCCATTTTTTCCCTTATACCTGCCAAAATGACAATCGCTACTGTGAATCCAATAGAAATGGCTATTCCATTGACCACTCCTGTAAAAATACTATAGGATCTCTGTACATTGGTCAACGCTACACCCAATACGGCGCAGTTTGTTGTAATGAGAGGGAGATATACTCCTAATGCCTGATAAAGCCCCTTCATATACTTTTTTAAAAACATTTCTACAAACTGCACTAATGCCGCTATAACTAAAATAAATACAATGGTCTGCAAATAAGTAATATTGAGAGGAAGGAGCAGAAATTGGTATATAGCTCCTGTCACTGCGGAAGCTAATGTAATAACAAATACAACTGCTCCACCCATTCCTGAGGCAGTCTCTACTTTTTTAGACACTCCAAGGAAAGGACAAAGACCTAAAAACTGACTTAGAACAACATTGTTAACAAAGGCAGAACCAATTGCAATTAATAACAACTCTTTCATTCCCCACTACCTCCTTTTTGGTTGCAGGCGCTGCAGTCCCCTGCACATCCTGCGGAAATTTCTTTCACAGGCTTTCCTTTTGAAGCTTGGTAAGCTTTTACCTTATTTTGTACTGCTACCAATCCTGCAAGAACAAAAAATGCACCTGGAGCTAAAATAAAGATAGTGACTGGCTCATAAGCAGAAGGCATTACTTGGACTCCAAAAATCTGCCCTGCTCCAACAATCTCCCTTACAATACCAATGGCTGTCAATCCTACTGTAAAGCCAAGTCCCATTCCCAAACCGTCAAAGAGAGAAGGTATAATAGAATTTTTTGACGCATAGGCTTCTGCCCTTCCCAATATAATACAGTTTACAACAATGAGTGGGATATAAATACCCAAAGACGTATATAAGGAAGGAATATATCCTTCTAATAAAAGTTCCATAATTGTAACAAAAGAAGCAATAACAACAATAAAGGCTGGAATTCTTACTTTATCTGGAATGACGTTACGGAGAATGGAAATCATAGCATTGGACATAGCCAAAACAACGGTTGTCGTAAGTCCCATTCCCAAACCATTCATAGCCGAAGTAGTTACAGCCAAGGTAGGACACATACCTAACATTAAGACAAATGTAGGATTTTCTTTTATCAAACCATTCAATAAACGCTCTGATGCTTTATTCATTTACTGCACCTCCCTCTGTCAATGCCTGGAAATAAGCCAAACCTGCATCTACTCCGTTGACCACCGCATTTGTTGTAACCGTTGCCCCGCTAATGGCGTCGATCTCTGAATCACTGGACGCTCCCGTTTTTGTATAGGTAAATAAAGGAACCTTTTTTCCTGCAAACTGGGATTTAAATTCCTCTGTGTCTGCTTTCATACCTAAACCTGCTGTCTCAGAAATAGAGAGAATGGATATACCATTTACTGTGCCATCATTTTGGATACCCATGGAAAAAGAAATGTCTCCCCCATATCCTTCATGAGTTATGACACTAAGAACATATCCTAAAGTATTGCCTCCCTCGTCTTTTGCTGCAAGCACTTCGGTAATCTCTTGTTCTGGATAACCTGCCTCATCTAAAATAGTTCTGCTGTCTGTTTCTGTAGAGGATGGTTCTTCTTCAAAAGAGGAAGCCCCTTGAAACACTTCCATATTTGCCGCCTGTTTTGCTTTTTCCTTTTGTTCTGCAATAGGAGCCTTTGTAATGTCATAGACAAATCCCAGGCATAGTCCAGAGGCAAGAGTAATTGCCGTCATAATGATTGTATTTTTTACAATTTCGTTCATTTCTTCTCTCCCCCTTTCCCAAAACTTTTTGGAAGAGTCACTCTCTCAATTAAGGGAACAAGAAGGTTTCCAAGAATAATAGCATAAGATACACCTTCTGCTGAAGCCCCAAAAATACGAAATACTACTGTCATAACTCCTAAAAAAATACCAAACAAAATTTTACCTGTAGGCGTAATAGGACTTGTTACATAATCTGTGGCCATAAAGAAGGCGCCCAGCATAAGTCCCCCTCCTGCAAGGTGGGCCGTTAAAAAAGTTCCATCCAGTCCATGTCCTCCAAATAAAATAAGAAACACAACAAAACTAATAATATAGCTTGCTGGAATTCTCAGATCAATAATTCCAAATAAAATAAGAATCATAGCCCCTATAACTATAGCAATGAGAGAAGTCTCTCCAATCGTTCCTGGGATTCTTCCCACTACCATATCAAAGGTGTTCAAATCTAAAAGGCTGCCTCCCTCTTTTAAAAGGGCCAAAGGTGTTGGGCCTGAAATCCCATCATATGTAAAATTAGTCATTCTTGCAGTAAAGGAAATAAGTAAAAAGCATCTAGCCCCTAGAGCAGGATTCATAACATTTTGACCTACTCCTCCAAATAACATTTTTACTACGAGAATAGCAAAGATGCCTCCTAAAATGCACATCCAAACAGGTGCTGTGCTTGGAAGATTTAAGGCAAGTAAAATTCCTGTTACAGCTGCACTGTAATCTTTTACTGTGATAGGAAGCTTCATACATCTTTCATAAATATATTCTGTTCCCACACATGTAGCTACTGTTACGGCAATGACAAGAGCTGCCCTGAGCCCAAAATTATAAATTCCAAATAATGTTGCTGGCAATAAGGCCAGAAGGACAATCATCATCATACTACCCGTTGTATCTTTATGCCGAATATGCGGGGATGATGATACGTTCATATAATCACTCAACAGTTACACCCCTTTTCTTCTATCAGCTAAAATCATTTTTCGCATGGATTTAATGGACTGGGCAAGACTTCTTTTTGCTGGACATATAAAGCTGCAGCAGCCGCATTCACAACACTCCATACCATCGTACTTTTGAAATTTCTCTTTATCATAATGCTCCGCATAATCGGATAGATAAGCGGGCACCAGTCTTGCAGGACATACATCCACACATCTGGCACAGTGAATACAAGCCGTTGGCTCCCACTTCGCTACATCATCCTCTGTCAAACAAAGAAGAGCGGAAGAGGTTTTTGTGGCAGGCACATCTAAATCAAAAATGCCAAAGCCCATCATAGGTCCTCCTGATATGATTTTTACTGGCTTCTTTTTAAAGCCTCCTGCCTCGTCCACCAGCTCTCTATAATTAGTTCCTACTTTTACTATAAAATTTCTAGGATCCTCAATGGCATCTCCTGTTACTGTGACTATCCTTTCCATGAGAGGCTTTCCCTCTACCACTGCGTGGTAAATAGCCACAACTGTATCTACATTATTTACAATACAACCTACATCTGCTGGGAGCATCTTGGAGTTTACCTCCCTGTTTGTCACTGCATAAATCAAAGAGCGCTCAGCTCCTTGAGGATATTTGGTCTTCAAGGAACAAACTTCAATGTTTGATTCCCCTGCAAGACAACCTCGTAATTTTTCAATGCAGTCTGGCTTGTTATCCTCCACTGCCAACACACCTTTTGCATTGTCAAAAAGACGCAGGGCTATTTTTAAACCTTCTACCAATTTTTCTGGTTCTTCTATCATTCTCCGATAGTCAGAAGTCAAATATGGTTCGCACTCAGCACAATTGACAATAACATGATCAATTTTCTCTGGCTCTTTAGGAGATAGTTTTACATGAGTAGGAAATCCAGCCCCTCCCATTCCTACAATTCCAGCTTCCTTAATTAGCTCTCGTATTTCTTCCTTTGTCATTTCCTTGTAAGGTTTTAATTTGGGATATTCTACCTCTTCATACAAGTTATCATTTTCTACTATGATTGCGTTGACAGCATCTCCTGTCACTACTCTTCGAGGCTCTATGGTCTTTACTGTGCCAGAAACTGTAGCATAAATCGGAGCTGAGACAAAACCGCTTGCCTCGGCAATTTTCTGTCCTACAAGCACTCTGTCACCCTTTTTTACAATGGGTGACGCTGGCGCCCCAATATGTTGAGACAGGGGATAGACAAGCTCACCTTTTGGCAATACTGCTTTGATGGGTTTGTCTTTTGATAAGTCTTTTCCGTCATAAGGGTGGATGCCTCCCTTAAATGTTAAAACTCCCATTTCCTTACCCTCCTTTTTTTATTTTTTGGCTCATTGCTTTTAAATGGGGATATGCAGAAATATAACGATTATGGTGAAAATTTTTTTTCTTGTTTATGGCAGAAAGTTTTTTGGATATCTCTGCCATCTTTTCATTTAATTCCCTCCAATCCTTAGATAGATTACGCTTATTTCTTGCATCCTGTAAATACATATAAGAATACTCTTTTCTCAACTCTTCCACTTTGCTTCTTACCTCTCCAGCTGTCTCATAGAGCTTTGTGTTTTTTAAGTATTCGTATATCTCATCAAATATTTCTTCCATATGTTCCAACTTGTTCCTTAGTCCATAAGCTGCCATAACAGAACAAGTAAAGTCAATGGAATACACTGCTGTACAAACAATCACCAGTATTTTTCCAATTTCTACAGAATATAGGCTTTGTATAAAAGCGGCAACTGGTTCAAGTACCTGGTATAAAAGTACAGAAAGAAATCCCCATGCGATAGAACTGGTCAGACAAATTCTTCCTTTATAATTCCACTTTTGATAAGAATAGTCCCACCACTTTGCATGGAATATGTTTTCCATTACAGAAGCTGTTACATACTCTAATATGGTAGCTACGATAACTCCTCCAAAAAAAATAGCAGCATTGCTTCCACGAAAGGGCTGTAATAGCAAGAAAACGCTGACCGCTCCTACCCCATAAATGGTACAAACCGGCCCTGTAACAAAGCCTCTGTTCACTAACCTTTTGTTTTTTATTGATACATAAAGGCACTCCCACACCCAGCCAAAAAAACTAAAGATCCATAAATCATTCCAGATTGTGTAGACAGATATTCCAGCTATGACATGGTCCCACATGTAATCATCCTTCCTTACTAACTATACTATTTTTTTATATAAAATACTACTATTTTTTGCAAAAAAATGTGATTTTTTTAACAAAAAAGACTACTGTCTTTTTTAGAAATCGTGTATAATTACTTTATTCTTAAAAATGATCCTTGCGACCAGGGAAGGCCGTGGAAAAAATGGAGGTTTTATATGCAAATAATTCATAACATAAGCACAATACAAACACTTGATTATCCCATAGAAGACCTTGCGCCGCCAAAAAAAATACTTTTTGTGGACATTGAGACAACTGGCTTTGCCATCAAACATTCCTGCCTTTACTTAATAG
>CANOLZ010000079.1 GCA_947567075.1 uncultured bacterium | reverse complement strand
TTCCGTTTTTTTCTGCTAGTTCTGTGCCAAGAAGAGCCAATGACTTTCCAAAAATAATAGAGGTGAGGCGGGGAAGGAAAGATGTAAGGACAACAACATAAGCGATGACAAAATGGTAATAAAACATGAGGATAATAGATGCAGCAAGGACAATACTATTATAAACGATTAGCAGCGTTGCATTGAGATAGTTGTCATGAATAAAGGCTGCATTATTCACAAATATGGAGAGATAATCTCCTGTATTTTGCTGCTTAAAAAAGAACATATCTTTTTCAAGTATTTTTTTACAAGCTGTTTCTTTATATTGAATGAGTCCCTTTTTTAAATATCGAAACTTAAAAAAATTTCTAAGCAATGTAATAACCGCATAGCTTGTTAGAAAAAGAATAGAACCAATAATCAGTTTGCCAAGGTCTGCAACAGTGCCATGGAGAATAGTATTGATAATAAGCTGTAATAAAAATGCAGCATAAATAGCAAGAACAGCCATTGAAATAGTCAGTATAATAGATAAGACAAAATGAAGTTTATTTTTTTATAAAGGGCTTTTTTTAACATAGTTCCTCCTAATCCTTTTCTAGTGAAATGATGGATATTTTTCACAGTACTGAATGCCTTTTTAAGTTTCCAATATAAGAATATACATATATTTTAGGAAAGTTGAGTAACAGAATCATAGCATTAAAAGTGTAAAAATAAACCAACGCTCAATTGGATTTTAAAAGAGAGTAGATGTAAAAATCAAAGATATATCTATATGGACAAATAGAAATAAAAGTAAGGTTAACCTATTTGTATAAATTTATTATTTTTATCTATAATTTTGGTATGTTTTAGTTTATATTTTTAAAATATCATTAGTGAAATAAAGATGTCAAGTGTAAAGTAAAAAATAGTATATATTTTATAAGTATTAAAAAAAGCTTTTATGATTTGGAAATAATCGGAATTATAATGTCTCTATACTATGAAAGAAGATTCCTAGGTTTAGATAAATTTTTTATGTAAAAAGGGAAATTGTATAAGCAAATAAATGAGAAAACTTTTATTTTAAAGGAAGTTGAAAGAAGGAATATTCCCATCTTTTCAGACTCTTGGAGAATAGGCAATGAATACTCATATACGCTAAAGAAGCAAAAAACCGAAAACGAGAGATAGACCGTCAGCGCCACATTATTTCAAACAAAAGACAAGCATTTCACAGGATATGGAAAAGCTAAAGTGTAGCTTTCCCATATCCTGCAAACAGAGTTACCAACAATGTGGAAGACTACGAAATTTCACCCTATCTTTTATAGCTTCTTAAAAATTCTTAATTTTCTTTTAGGGTATTGCATTATCACCTACAAAGTGTTAAGATGTTTACATACCTACAAAATGTTAAGATAAAAGGAGAACAATATGGCACAGCAAATTTCTGAATCTGAACTGGTACTCATGAAAATCATTTGGAAGAATGGAGGGGCAGCGTTATATTCCCTTATTATGGAAGAGCTGGAAAAAGACAAAAACGAATGGAAAAACAACACTGTACTTACTTTGCTTTCCAGGCTGGGAGAAAAAAAGTTCTTGAAAGTCAGAAAAATCGGCAGACGGAATGAATATGTGGCTACGGTAACAGAGTCAGAATATCAGACCATGCAGACACACTGCTTTCTTGATAAGGTTTACGGTGGGAATGTGAAAAATTTAGTGTCAACATTGTTACGGCAGGATATTCTTTCGGCAGACGAATTGAAAGAGATAGAAATCTTTTGGAGAAAAGAGAATGAATGAGTTTATGAAAATACTATTGTCGCTGTCTGTTTCCGGCACATTGTTATTACTTATCATTTGGGGATTGAAGCCATTATATAAAAACATATTCAGCAGGCGCTGGCAGTATTATATTTGGATAATTGTGGCGTTGCGGTTTCTGCTTCCTTTTACTCCAAATACTTCGATTGTCGGAAGTCTGTTTGAAAAGTATCATGCAGCAATAATAACAAATGAAAATTCAACAATCCAAAATGCACTTGTTTCCATAAATGAGGATAACAAAGAAACAGAATCAATACAGACAAACGGGGATATAGCCCCTGTTGCCAAGCGTGAGTCATGGAATATATATGTCTGCCTGTTTTTTATCTGGTTCGTATTGGCACTGGTTCTATTTGTCAGTAAGATAACAGTTTATCAAAGTTTCATCCAATACATCAAAGCAGGTAATACAGAAAAATGGGATATTAAAACCTTAAACGTATTATCTGATTGTGAGGAAAAACTGAATATGAAAACAAGAGTGGAGTTATCCTATCATCCGCTAATTGCTTCCCCTATCATAATTGGCTTCTTTCGTCCAAGAATCCTGTTACCTGCCCATAAGTTGAGCAATAAAGAGTTGTTTTATATCTTTACCCATGAGTTAATCCACTACAAACAAAGGGATATGTTTTATAAATGGCTCATACAGATTGCTGTGTGCGCCCATTGGTTTAATCCTTTTGTATATTTGTTGGAAAGGGAAGTAAATAAATCATGTGAACTATCATGTGATGAAAAAGTCTTATCCGTACTTGATGATAAGGCAAGACGTGAGTATGGGGACACACTAATTTCCTTTTTAAAATCAAATAATCTCTATAAAAGCTCTTTAGCTTCCGTCACTTTAACGGAGGGAGCAGAACAATTAAAAGAAAGGTTGGGTGCTATTATGAAATTCAAGAAAATGTCAAAGGGAGTTATTGTTATTACTACTATTTTCACAGTTGCAGTATGTAGCTGCTTTTTTGTAACAGGTGCATATGCGGCGCCTTCTGCTGATAACAGAGAAAAAAGTTTCGTGTTAAACATTCCCCCGAATACTGGGAACAACAGCAGCTATACGTATGTTCAGCGCAGTTATTATTTTGATTCCTACATCATTGAAATAGGCTGGAATTTAAGCGATACAGCAAGCAAAGAATATGCAAATAGTAAGGAAATAACCTTAGAAGATAATTCCACAATAAAAGTATTTTTTGACGAAAACCCAATAGATTATTGGAATGATAGTAACGCTATTTCTGCAATTGGCAAGTTGATTTATTCTTTGAAAAATAAAGATATACAAGATTATCCAATGATAGATATGCCATTGATTTCAAATATTATTTATGTGAGGGAAAATAATTTATCAGTACTTGCAGAAGATTATTTTAAAAATGATAATTTGACTGAATTTTCAGCAATTTTTACTGCATTAGATATGGAACTTCAAAAGGAATACTGCAAAAAGATATATGATGATAATAAAATTGCTTTCTTTTCATCAATCATACCATACATGAATAGAGATTTAGTTATGATGTATGCAGATAAATCATACCAAGACCAGAAAGTAAATTTCTTTACAGTTATTATTCCTTATATGACAGAAAATGAAAAACAGGGATGGATAACAAAAGCTCAGACAGATAGTAAAAACAATTTCTCTGGGCTCTTATCCAATAGTCTGTCTAAATAAAAAAGTTTCACATGAGGCAACCTAACTTTGTACCCTATGATACCATTGGAATTCATACAGCCGACACATCCCCCTCACTGATTTTCCGGGATTGGAAATCAGACTACTTCAACGCCGGGTATTAAAAGACAGTATAGACATAAGCCTAAGCCCTTTGGAATACGGCGCACTTTGCTATCTTGCCATCAGTCTTGGAGGATATTCACAAAGGCGCAAATTTTTAAAGCTGTATGGTACATGGAAAGAAAGGGATGCCAGTCAAATGTTGCCAAAGTGATGTGCAACTTACGGAAAAAGATAGAGTGGGACAGCCGCAAGCCCACCTACATAAAAACTGTTTTGGGCATGGGCTACAAGTTTGTTTTTGCAGAAATGAAAGAAGAAACAGGATTGACGATTACCAATCTAAGATTATGTGGTGTAGAACACTTTCCCATTGACGAAGGACGATATATTGTTTTTCTTTTTGAAGCAACGCAGTATGAAGGAGAACTTTGTTCTTCTGACGAGGGAAGAATGTATTGGATTAAAACAGAAGAGTTGGATAAAGTTCACTTGGTTAATGATTTTTATGATTTGATAGAGGTGATGCTTGATGAGAATTTAAGGGAATTTCAATATGTCATTGAAAATAAGAAGTGGAATATCATTAAGAAGTAGATCAACAGTAACTTCCTGTTTTTGCAAATGATAGTCCATTTTGTTTTGTGTGATGATTCTTACCCCTGGAAGCCATTACTATGTATTGTGTTGGAGATAGAAAATATTAATATTAATAGGATATGCCAGTCTCTTGTAAACGGTATTTCATGAAAGAACAGAGGCTGTAATCCCTTCCTTAAGGTTCTGCCATATATCTATGATAACATTGGCATGGCTATGGCAGTAGTCATGCCATGAATAATGTCTAAATGTAGTATGATGTTGCGGCTCTCAAGCATGAGAATAATCGTTTTATTCCCAATGAATATAAAATGGCAGGTCAAAATAGAATGTATATTGACAAATGAAAATGACTCCTGTAGAATTTAGTAAATTAATTTATTAGCATCTAAAATTATATTTATGCAATATGGGAAAGCCTTTTCAAAATGATTATTCCCTCAAGGCTCCTTTTTATATTCCAGAGTATCCAGCTTGCCCCCTTTAGTAAGGAGCAGATTACGAAGCTAATGGACATAAGGATCAGGAAAAATGTAATTCTTTTTAAAGGGCGCCATCCTCCTTTATGAACAGTTCCCTATCTTCTGCTAGGTCAATGTCAGATATTTTACATTATTTTTCAGGAGAAAAGAATAGGATAAATTCATGAAACAAGAGGGTAGGCATTGGCAACAAAGGTTTTGATATTATGAAAGTTGAGGTTCAAAGAAATGACAACTGCAAAATCTGTGGAAAAACTCACTCATAATATAAAAATATTCTATGTATCTATAGGTCTAAAAGGAATGGCCGTCACAATGCCCCACGCCATACTTACGCTGATTTTTCTTAGCAAAGGAATTACCTATGCACAAATAGCCACCATCCAGGCTTTTTATTCCATAGCAGTTGTTTTCTTTGAGTTCCCATCAGGCGTTCTTGCAGATAGATACAGTAAGAAAACCATATTTATTCTATCCAATATCCTTATGGTCTTTTGTTATGCAATGGTGTTATTGTTTGATTCCTTTATGATGATGGCCATGGCATGGTTTTTATATGGCATTTCCAATGCTTTTGAGACAGGAACTATTGACGCTCATATTATTGTTTCTATAAAAAGGACATGTCATGGAGGAGAGGTACAAACAAAACTAGAAAAATTCATAGGAACTGGAAGCAGCTTGACAGCCATATTCTCTATTGCAGGCGCTGGACTTGGTTTTATTCTCTATCAGTTTATAAATAGCAGTATTTATTATTTTATGATTGCTCTCATGTTCATGAGCGCCATTCTTGTTTTCTTTCAATATCAATATGTGGAAATGGACAGGGAGAATAAAGACGTGAAAATAAAGGAATTAGTAAAAAATTCTCTAATAGAGTTAAAAAACAGCTCTTCCCTAAGATGGATGATACTCTGTTTTGGCGCATTACAAATGTATTTGCAGGTGCACTTCCAAATGTGGCAGTCTTACTTTTTAGAAGGAGGCTTTAGTGAAAAGTTGTTTTTTGGATTTTATCTCTTATTTCAGGTAATTACAATCCTAGTATATAAACTGCCTGTTTCAAAATTAATGGAAAAATATCTCCTTTGGCCAGCAATAGGGGGAATAGGGGCGGCAGTCTTTCTTTTTGCATCATCACATAAAGTTCTCACCCTTGTGCTGTATTGTGTTCCTGTTGTTGTCATACTAATGTTTGGATATTATTTGCAGACAATATACAATCTAAAAGTGAAAGAGGAAAATATTTCATCCTTAACTTCCTTATCTTCCACGATAACTAGGTGTTTCAGTTCTGTGACCCTTTTGGCTGCAAGTGTTATTATTAAGTTTTTTTCATTAAAAGTTTTATATCTCGTATTTACTATGATTTCTATTCTGGCTGTTTCTTTCATTTGCAAAAAGCTCATGGGACATGAGGAATTCATGAATAAAAAGACTGAATAAGGCACAGATATTTTCCTCTGTGCCTTATCCAGCCAATGATTTCTCTAAATGCTTCCATGAAACGAAAAATTTTTTCAAGCAGTCAGGAATCAGCGGCTTTGCAGCTCACTCCATAGCATCTTCTTCCATTGTAATAACAGCAGCCGTTGAAGCGGATACAGATGCAGCTATTACAACGACTACGGCAATAACAATAAAGAGAATCCCTGCAAATAGAAATCCAAAGCCAGAATCTTCTGTAGAACTATTGTCTAGAGTTCCCTCAGGGGCTTCTGTCATGACAGCGCTTTCTTCTCCATAAACTTCTTTGGCATGAAAAGAGCTAAAGCTTAACAAAGAAGTGGAAATGAGAAGGAAAGCAAACATCATGATAAGATGGAGATATTTCTTCATAACGATTACCTACGCCTTTTTCCTAGGTTTGTAAAAAACAATTCCAAGGTCTTTTTGGTTCCTTTCTTAAATTTTTAACAGTTCTATTAGAACATATTATAACAGAAGGGTTCCAAAAAATAAATAGCAAAATAAGAAGGGGGCATTTGTTTTTTAATGACAAAAGGAAGCATATCCTGTATACTTCTGTAAAAGAAAGGATGAGAAAGGAGTTTATGTAAGAATGGCGAAGTGGGTAGTGACAACAAAAGGGGGAGACTTTCAAAAAATTGCCAAGGAGTTTCATATTAGCCCTATATTAGCAAGGATAATGAGAAACAGGGGAATAGAGACAGCAGAGGAGATAAAAGACTACCTTTATGGCTCCTTGGAGAATTTAAGCTTGGGAGAAAAATTAAAAGACGGAGTAAAAGCAGGGGATATTCTATTAAATAAAATCAAAGAAAAGAAAAGAATAAGAATTATTGGAGATTATGACATTGATGGAGTATGCGCTTCTTACATATTGTGGAAGGGCCTTTTAACATGTGGGGCAGCAGTCGATACAGCCATCCCTGATAGGATGAAAGACGGCTATGGAATAAATGAGCGGTTAATAGAAAAAGCGGCAAAAGAAGGCATTGACACGATTGTTACATGCGACAATGGAATTGCTGCCAGAGAGGCGGTTCTTAGGGCCAAGGAGCTGGGACTGACGGTCATTGTCACAGACCATCACGAAATACCTTATGAACAGACAGAAGAAGGGGAAAAACAGTACATACTGCCAAAGGCAGACGCTATTGTGAATCCTAAACAGCCAGACTGCCCTTATCCTTTTAAAAACTTATGTGGGGCTGCCCTTGCCTGCCAGTGGATTCAGACAGTTATGAAAAGAGGCGGCTTTTACCAGGAAGACTGTGTAAAGGAACTTCTTTCCTTTGCAGCTTTTGCCACTATAGGGGATGTGATGGAACTTTTTGGGGAAAACAGAATTTTGGTGAAGTATGGCATGGAGGAGATGAGGCAAACGAAAAATCTAGGTCTAAAAGCCCTCATGGACGTAAATGAAATAAAAATGGAGAACCTTTCCCCTTATCATATTGGTTTTGTCCTTGGCCCCTGTATGAATGCGGCAGGACGCCTAGACACAGCTAGGGCTGCTCTCATGCTTTTGCAGGCAGAAAGTGAAAAAGAGGCAAGGCAGCTGGCAGAAAATTTGAAAGAGTATAATGAAGAGAGGAAGTCCTTGACCCAGGAATTTTTGGAAAAGGCACACCAATACATAGAGGAAAAAAATTTAATAAAGGATAAAGTCCTTGTCATTTATTTGAAGGACTGTCATGAAAGCATTGCTGGAATCATTGCTGGACGTATTCGGGAAGCTTATTACAAACCAGTCTTTGTCCTCACAAAGGGGGAGGAGGGAGTAAAGGGTTCTGGGAGATCCATTGACGCCTTTCATATGTACGAGGAAATGACAAAGTGTAAGGAATTATTTACAAAGTTCGGGGGCCATAAGATGGCGGCGGGATTGTCTTTGACAGAAAGTTCGGTGCCTGCTTTTCAAAAGAAAATCAATGAACAATGCCAGTTAAAGGAAGAGGACTTTGTGGAAAAAGTAGTTATTGACATGAGACTTCCCTTTTCTTATATTACTGAGGACTTTGTGGAAGAGTTAAAAATATTAGAGCCTTTTGGAATGGGGAATACAAAACCTGTCTTTGCCGAAAAGGAAGTCAAAATAATTTCAGGTAAAATAGTAGGGAAAAAACAAAAGGTATTGAAAATGCTTTTGGAAGATTCCCAGGGAATAAGAATGGAAGGGATTTACTTTGGAGATGGTGAAAAACTTCAACAGGAAATAGAAAGGATATTTGGAAAGGAGGAAGCAGAGGCTATGTTCCTTGGAAAAGTCAATGGAATAAAGTGTATGATTACCTACTATCCTTCCATAAATGAATTCATGGGAAGACGTTCCTTACAGCTTGTTGTACAGCATTACGCATTTCCAACGGTATAAGATGTGTAATAAAGAACAGGAAGATACATTTTTGATATCCTACATATATGCAGGATATCCAGGATTCTTTATCCATACTATAATAATAGGCGGAGTGTGAGAAAAATGATGACCTTTCAGCCTTTTTGGGAAATGATGAGACAAAGAAACATAACTACCTATATGTTGGAACATGAGTATCATTTTAATAAATCTGTCATTTACCGCTTAAAACATAATAGTAATGTAACTTTGGACACAGTAGGAAAAATATGCAGTGTTTTCCACTGTCCAGTAGAAGATGTCATTTTATATGTAGAGCAGGAGGAAGAAATTCAGCCCTAGAGGGAGAGGAAATATGGAGTCAGAAACGGTCATATTAGAATTAAGAGACCTTTACAAATCCTTTGAACATACAGAGGTCATTGGAGGAATGAATTTAAAAGTAAAAAAAGGAGAGTTTATTACTTTGCTGGGAGCCTCTGGATGCGGCAAGACAACAACCTTGCGGATGATAGCCGGCTTAGAGGAGCCAGACAGGGGAGATATTCTTCTGGAAAATCAAGTGGTGACTTATTTGGAACCAAACAAGAGAGATGTAAACATGGTATTCCAAAATTATGCCCTCTTTCCCCACATGGATGTAGAGGGAAACATTGGATATGGGCTGAGAATACGGAAAGTCCCAAAGACACAAATAAGGGACAGGGTAAAAGAAGCCTTGCGTCAAGTACAGCTGGAAGGATTTGAAAACAGAAAGATTTCCCAGCTAAGCGGGGGACAGAAGCAGAGAGTGGCGATTGCCCGATCCATTGTGAACAATCCGAAAATTTTGTTACTGGATGAACCTTTAGGTGCATTAGATTTAAAGCTAAGGAGAGAAATGCAGATAGAATTAAAAAACCTTCAAAGGGAAATTGGCATTACCTTTCTTTATATTACCCATGACCAGGAGGAAGCGGCATCCATGTCTGACAGAATTGTAGTGATGCATGAAGGAAAGATTGAACAAATCGGGACGCCAAAGGAAATTGTATCAGAGCCAAAAACACCTTATGTGGCAGAGTTTATCCGTTCTGAGAGGTTTCAAACCCTCTAAAAGAAAGGGAGATGACTTATATGAAAAAGAAAAGAAGCAATCCTGTTGTCTGGACTCTTGTTCCCATGTATGTCTTTACCATTGTGTTTGTCGTTTTTCCCCTTTTGTATATGATTTCCATCAGTTTTCTTGGGCGCTCAGACACATGGGGAGTTGTCCCAGAAGTGACCTTAGAGCATTATAAGAGAATAGCGGAGCCTTTATACAGAGAAACCTTCTTAGAATCCTTTCAAGTAGCTTTCTTATCAACAGGAATGATTGCTCTGTTAGGCTATCCATTTGGCTATTTTATGGCAAGACTAAGTGAAGTATGGAAAAAAAGAGTCATGCTATTACTTATGATCCCCTTTTGGACAAGTTCTTTAATCCGTATGTATGGATGGATTATCATATTCCGAAGCAACGGGGTTTTAGATCAAATACTTATGGGACTTAGAATTACAAAAGAACCTTTAAAACTATTATATACATATCCAGCGGTTATTGTGGGAATGGTATATGCCCTCTTACCTTTTATGATTTTATCTGTTTATTCCAGTGTAGAAAAGATGGATTGGAACTTAGTGGAGGCAGCAAGAGATTTGGGAGCCAGCAGGACGAAAGCCTTTTTTACCATTACTTTTAAACTCACTTTACCTGGGCTTTTATCAGGGGTCATACTGACCTTCATACCTTCCATGGGCTTATTTTTCATTGCAGATATTTTAGGAGGAAATAAAATTCTCCTTGTGGGGAGCATTATTCAAGAGCAGCTCACAAAGGGAAGGAATCTCCCCTTTGCTGCCGCTCTGTCCGTTGTTTTAATGGTATTGACC
>CANOLZ010000078.1 GCA_947567075.1 uncultured bacterium | reverse complement strand
GTTAAGAGCTTTTACCAATTTATTACAGATCCTATTTTGGAGAAAATGTTTTATATGGGAGAGTATCAGCTTTTTGGAGCTTATGAAGACAAAAAGATGATAGGAATGGCAGGCATACGAAACCGAACCCATATTTCCCTCCTTTTTGTAGACGAGCAGTTTCATAAAAAGGGAGTGGGGCGTAAACTGATGCAATATATTTTCCACTATAGCATCACGGAAATGGGGGAGCAGAAGCTCACTGTGAATGCAGCTCCCTTTGCCGTAGAATTTTATCATAGAATTGGCTTTCATGACACAGGTAAGGAGCAGGATGCAGGAGGAATTCGATATACGCCTATGATCATTGAGTTATAATGGAAATTTTCATACAGGAGATGAAGAAACAAAGGATGATTACAATATTAGTTTGTGATGACGATAAAGAGATAGTGGACGCTATAGAAATTTACCTTGCCCAAGAAGGATATCATATACTGAAGGCTTACGATGGTGAGCAGGCCATAGAGATTATAAAGGAACACCAAGTTCATTTATTAATTATAGACGTAATGATGCCAAAGCTGGACGGAATAAGGACTACTTTAAAAATTCGGGAGTCAAGCAGCATTCCCATTATTATTCTCTCGGCAAAATCCGAAGATACAGATAAAATACTAGGGCTGAACATTGGAGCAGACGATTATGTAACAAAGCCCTTTAATCCTTTAGAGCTGCTGGCAAGGGTAAAGTCCACGATTCGAAGATATACAAAACTAGGCTCAATAGTAAAGGGAGGCAGCAGTCATATATATCAGGTAGGAGGGCTTGCTATTTATGATGATAGAAAGGAGGTAACCGTAGAGGGAGAGAGGGTAAAGCTTACGCCCATTGAGTATAATATTTTACTTTTTTTAGTAAAAAACCAAGGGAAGGTATTTTCCATAGACCAAATTTATGAAAATATATGGAATGAGGAAGCAGTAGGAGCAGATAATACAGTTGCAGTACATATACGTCATATTCGGGAAAAAATTGAGATTAATCCAAAGGATCCCAGATATTTAAAGGTTGTTTGGGGAGTAGGCTATAAGATTGACAAACAAGAGAGATAGTCTTACCTTTGTCAAGGAGAGAAGGAATGGGTATAAAGACAAAAACAAAAAAATGGATTCTTATTCTTTTGCAGGAATGGTGTGTTCTTATATTCGTCTTATGTGCCACAGTAAACATAGAATATTTTAAAAACAACGGGGAAGCCGCAGCCTTTGGAGATAAGACGGTTTTTGAAGAATCCAATACATTTCATACTTTATTTTCCAAGTGGGAGACAGAACTTTTAAATTATATTGAGTTGAGAAATATTTTCGAGACAAAGGGAGAGTATAACGGAAACAAAATCATTGATATAAGACAGTTTGTGGAAAGCCATATAGCTACTAATCAGGAGACAGTAAGCATTGGATATTATTTAGATGATCTCCTGAAATGGGGCCAGGCAGGCCTTTTTTTTGAACAAGTGAATATATATGTGCTGGATGGGGAAAAAGAAAAGCAAGTAGCAGCCAGGCAGCTTGTTGAAGAATATATCCCAGCAGATGGGCGAAGTTTCTATGGGCATGTCTTAAATGTCCATGACTGGGAAGAGCAATATCACTATTTAGAAGAAGCCGCACAAAGGATTGCCGAGGATTATTTAAACTATAAACAGCAATTAGGATTGTTTAAAAGTGACAAAACAAATGTCCGGTTTTTTGTGGTAGATTATCAAAATAAATCGGTTTATACGAATATGGATGATTTTTCAATGGAAGAGCTTAATAAGGAGGAAATGGAGAGAATACAGTCAGAAATTGTTGGAGAAGCAAGGGATAAGCTAAAAAAAATAGGCCCTGGTTTTGCTGTTGATTCTATTAATTCTGATTGGAGTTCTAGTTTAAATATTCCAGAGCATTATTTAGGACAGAAGCTTAAAAAATATGGAAGCCGTTTTGAAGGCAATTATTATGTGGCAATGGCCATTGATAGAAGGTACTTGGCAGAGGATGAGTTTGCAGACGCTAAAGAACCCTATGATTCTATAAAGCCTTGGATAAAAAGGGCGGCTTTTTTAGGAATAGGCGTAGGATGTCTCGGGATAGCCCTATTCATTGCCCTAAGCTGTATGGCAGGGAGAGAAAAAGGTTCAAAAGAAGTGCGCTTAAATGCCTTTGACAGGGTGAAAACAGAAATAGCAGGGATTTTTATATGTTTCCTCTGCCTAAGCGTTATGGCAGCGGGAATTTTTGTAGGAAATACTTATGGCACCTCTCCTTATATTTTTTATTTGTGGACGGGAATCATGACATTTTTCCTAAACAGTGTTTTCCTCATAGGATATTTAAGCCTTGTGAGGAGACTGAAAGCAGGAACTTTCTGGAGCAACAGCCTTTTATTTATGTGGGGGCGTTTAATGGGAGAGTTTTCTAAGAACATACATGCCCATATAAAATTTGCTTTGTTGTTCACTGCCTATTTGGCAGTCAGTATTTTCCTCATGGATACTTCCCGTAAGCTTTGGATTGCTTTTACAATCTTCATAGGAGCCTTTCTAATGAAGGAAGCGATATTAAGGCAAAAAGTAATAGAGGGAATTCGTAAAATTGCATCAGGGGAAATTGAACACCGAATTCAGACAAAGGATCTTAAAGGAGACAATTTAACATTAGCCCAGGAGATGAACCACATTGGGGATGGCATACGGGCGGCAGTAGATGCAAATGTGAAAAATGAGAGGCTGAAAACAGATCTCATTACAAATGTATCCCATGATATTAAAACGCCTCTGACATCCATTATTAATTATGTGGATTTGCTAAAAAGAGAAAAGATTCAGGATAATAAGATAGGTTCTTATATTGATATTCTAGATAAGAAATCCCAAAGATTAAAGCAGCTAACAGAAGATTTAGTGGAAGCTTCTAAAATAAGCTCTGGCAATATCACTTATCAGATTACAAGAATGAATCTGGCAGAACTGGTTATGCAGGCAGGGGGAGAGTTTGACGAGAAATTTTCTGAAAAAAATTTAGAAATGATTTTAAAGCTTCCAGATGAGATGCCCATTATTAAAGCAGATGGCAGAAGGCTGTGGAGGGTATTTGAAAATTTGTATAATAATGTGGCAAAATACGCTATGGAAGGCACAAGAGTGTATGTGGATGTGAAAACAGATGAGGAAAATGTAGAGTTTTCCATCAAAAATATATCAAAGCAGCCTTTGAATATTCCTGCTGACGAGTTGACGGAGCGCTTTATTCGAGGAGATGTAAGCCGGAGCTCAGAGGGAAGCGGATTAGGACTATCTATTGCAAAAAATTTGGTGGAAGCCCAAAAGGGAACCTTTTCCATTTACTTAGACGGGGATTTATTCCGAGTGACTATTGGATTTCAAAGAGTAGAGATGCCTTCTGACGAAATTTCCCCGTAGCTTTTGGCGTAGTTTCCAATGTGCCAACCACTGGAAACTTTTGTATATGGAAAATAGATACCATTGTTTGAACTATTGTATATATTGACAATAAACTATAAGGAATGTGTAAAAGAAAGAAGAGAGGGCGTCTGCAGTGGAACTTGCATTTTTTTCCCTTATCTACTATACTAAATAAAAAATGGGATGGAGGATGAACATGAATCAGTTTTTTCGAATGGATGGAAAGGTTTTTACTGTTTTGGACAAGCTGGCTGATCTTTTATGGCTCAATGTGCTGTATCTCATTTGCTGTATACCTGTTGTGACAATAGGAACAGCTACAACCTCTCTCTTTTATGTAACGCTAAAAATGTGTAAAAATGAGGAGGGCTATATTACGAAAAGCTTTTTTCACTCTTTTAAAGCAAATTTCCGTCAGTCTCTCATTATTGGGATAATTTCCCTCATGGTTGGCGCTGCCCTTATAGTTGATCTGTACATTGTTTTAAATAGCAATATTATGTTTCGCAATGTTCTATTCATTCTTTTATCTATGTTCTTTCTAATCTATGTGTTTTTCATGGTATACGTATTTCCCTTATTATCAAAATTTGACAATTCCATAAAAAATCTTGTGAAAAATTCCTTTCTCATTAGTATCCGCCATCTTCCATGGACTATTTTGCTCATAGTAATGATTGTTATTCCCTTTGTAGCATCCTTGTTTGTTCCCTTTATTGCAGGAGGTATGCTTCTCATTGGTTTTTCTTCCGTTGCATACTATACTTCCCCTATTTACCTTCGGATTATGTCAAACTACATGTTAGAAGAGGAGTGATGTTTTGTTTACTTTGTATAAGAAACCTATAGATCTTTGTGAAACACTGTCATAGTCAGAAAAAAAATACTTTGTTATACTAAAGAAAAGTTATGAGTATTTTAGGAGGAGGAAAAGATGGCAAGTTTATCATTAAAGAATGTGTGCAAAGTATATCCCAATGGTTTTGAGGCAGTGAAAGATTTTAATTTGGAAATTGCCGATAAAGAATTTATTATTTTTGTAGGCCCTTCTGGATGTGGAAAGTCTACAACTTTGCGTATGATTGCAGGGTTAGAGGATATCTCTTCGGGGGAATTGAAAATAGGGGATAAGGTCGTCAATGATGTAGAACCAAAGGACAGGGACATTGCAATGGTATTTCAGAATTATGCATTATATCCACATATGTCTGTTTATGACAATATGGCCTTTGGATTAAAGTTAAGAAAGGTTCCCAAGGAAGAAATTGACAAGATGGTAAGGGAGGCTGCTAAAATACTGGATCTGACAAAACTCTTAGATCGCAAGCCAAAGGCTTTATCTGGAGGGCAGAGACAGAGGGTTGCCATGGGAAGAGCCATTGTCCGCAATCCCAAAGTATTTCTTATGGATGAGCCTTTATCCAACTTAGACGCTAAATTAAGGGTTCAAATGCGTATTGAAATTGCAAAGCTTCATCAAAGACTTGGAACGACGATTATTTATGTAACCCATGATCAGACAGAGGCAATGACATTGGGAACAAGAATTGTGGTCATGAAGGATGGAGTAGTGCAGCAAGTGGATACTCCCCAGAACTTATATGACAGGCCAAAGAACTTATTTGTTGCAGGCTTTATGGGTTCTCCTCAGATGAACTTTTTGGAAGCAGTGGTGGAGGTAAGTGGGACGACAGCCAATTTGAATTTAGCGGGAAGAAGCATTCCCCTGCCGCCGGCAAAATCTGAGAAATTAATTAAGGGAGGATATGGAAATAAGACAGTAATATTTGGCATTCGGCCAGAAGACGTCTATGACTCAGAGATGTATATAGAAGCGTCTCCCCAGAGTGTATTTGAAGCAACCATTAAAGTGTATGAGCTGTTGGGAGCAGAGGTGTATTTGTATTTTGACTGGGCGAAGTTTCCTATGACCGCAAGGGTAGATCCCCGCACAGCAGCAAGACCGGGAGATGTATGCAAGTTTGCCATTGACGTGGAAAAAATCCATGTATTTGATAAAGATACAGAGGAGATTATTACAAATTAAAAATCCAAAACTTATTTAGGGCATACTACATAGGGAGACGTTCCGTATAGGGCGTCTCCTTAAGCTACGAAGAAGTGGGGGAACTATGATAGCATATCAGGTAATTCAGACAAGCATTGAAGAATTAAAGGCAATTACAAAGGTGGACTTTATGATAAAGGATTTGGCAGGCGTTGTGGCAGCGTCTACAATGGATGATGGGGAAATAGATGCCAAAGCTTTAGAAAGTTTTGCCGCCTCCCCAGCAGACAGCCAAGTAATCCAAGGGAATCATCTGTTTAAGATTATGGATCAGGGAGAGCTTTGTTTCATACTTATAACAAGAGGAATTGACGACAATGCATTCATAATGGGAAAAGTTGCAGTAAGCCAAATTCAAAACTTACTCCTTGCATACAAAGAGAAATATGATAGAAATAGCTTTTACCAACATCTTCTTCTAGATAATCTTCTCTTTGTGGATATTTATAACAGGGCAAAAAAACTTCACATACCTACAAAGATGAAAAGGGTTGTATTTCTCATAGAGACAAAAAAAGAACAGGTGGACAGTGGGATGGAAGTTATGAAAAGTTTGTTTGGCATTCAATCCAATGACTTTATGACAGCAGTCGATGAGAAAAATATGATTCTCATTAAGTCCTTAGATGAAAAAGAAGGGTATGGGGAATTAGATCACACTGCAAAAATGCTTGTGGATGTGATGCATACGGAACTCATGGCAAAGGTGCGGATATCCTATGGAACCATTGTTACAGACATAAGGGAACTATCCAAATCATATAAAGAGGCAGCCATGGCCTTGGATGTAGGAAAAATATTTTATGTAGATAAGGATATTTTACCTTATAATATGCTAGGCATAGGACGGCTTATTTATCAGCTCCCTGTCCATTTATGCGAAATATTTATACAGGAAATATTTAGAAATCATATTCCAGAGGACTTAGACGAAGAATTGCTCACAACGGTAAATAAGTTTTTTGAAAACAATCTCAATGTCTCAGAGACATCCAGACAGTTATATATACACAGAAATACCCTTGTCTACCGTATTGAGAAATTAGAAAAGTATACAGGCTTGGACATTCGGCAGTTCGAAGATGCCCTCACATTAAAAATCGCCTTGATGGTTGTAAATTATAGGAACTATATGAAAAACAACCGTTCTTCTTAAATTTATAATTCCAGTGATATTCTTTTCCTTTCTGAAATACAATAGAATAGAATTTGCGAACAGGCTATTGGATGAACAGAAAGGAAGGGGAACCCAGTGGGAAATTATATTCGGAAAATTGCATATATTCATCAGTATAATGAAGGCGGGGAGGGGAAAAGCGTTGGGTTTGTACGCCTGGATAGAAGAGAAGGGACATGGAAATTATCAGCCCAAATGAAAGGAAATTATGGAAATGGGGGGAAGAGGTGTAGTATATATGGTTATGTAAGAGAGGAAAAGGGGATAAAGGCCGTTCTCATGGATGAAATGACCATATCAGGAACATTGGCAGAGTATAAAAAAGTATTACAAAAGGAAGGGTACAAGAAGTTCCATGGATTGGAAGGACTTATTTTCCAGTTAGAGGGGGATATTTTGGCTGCCTTTTGGGAAGGAAAGACAGAGTATAGGAGAACAGAATTAATGGCTCTTTTGAAAGGAGAGAATCCCCCTATACAAGAAATAAAGGCAGCCAGTGAGGAGGAAAAGCCAAAGGAAGTGCAAGTTTTAGAAATACCTTCTATAAAAAAGGAAAAAACTGCCTTTTCCCCTGCATGGGAAAAAATAAAAAACCAGTTTCCCCTCATACATCCTTTTGAAGAAGATAAAAACATGGAATATGTACATATTACTCCAAAGGATTTGCAAGTATTAAGAAAAGACTATTGGATTTTAAACAACAACAGTTTTCTTCTCCATGGCTATTACAATTATAAATATTTGATTTTGGGAAAGAAAAAGGAGGAGGAAGCCTATTGGCTAGGCATACCTGGCATTTACCATGAAAGGGAACAGATGATGGCGGATCTCTTTGGCTTTGAAAATTTTCAAAACGCCTCCTTAGGGCCAAGGGAACAGGGAAGCTTTGGGTACTATGTAAAAAAGGTAAAAGTATAGACAGTGAGGCAAAGAGAAGGCAGGAAAAATGGAGCAGCATGAAAAGTACATGAGAGAAGCCTTAAAGCAGGCAAAAAAGGGATATCTCCTAGGGGAAGTGCCCATAGGATGCGTAATTGTGCATCAGGATAGGATTATAGCAAGAGGCTATAACCGAAGGAATACAGATAAAAACACCTTGTCCCATGCAGAAATAATTGCTATTAGAAAGGCAAGCAAAAAGCTGGGAGACTGGCGTTTGGAAGACTGCACATTATATGTGACTTTAGAGCCTTGCCAGATGTGCGCAGGAGCTATGGTTCAAGCAAGAATCAGCCAAGCAGTGATTGGCTGCATGAGCGAGAAATCGGGATGTGCAGGCTCCATATTGAATATATTGGAAATGGAGGAATTTAACCATCAGGTCAAGGTAGTAAGAGGAGTGCTGGAAGAGGAGTGCAGCAAAATGCTCACAATGTTCTTTCAAGAGCTGCGGAAAAGAAATAAAAAGGAAAAGGAAGAGACGAAAATGTAGATAATTCCTTTATTGACAAATAAGAAGAAAAAAGATATACTAGAAAAGATATTAAGAACAGCGTCATAAAGTTTCCGTGCAGCCGGGGAGTTAGCGGTGCCCTGTACCTACAATCCGCTACAGTAGGGGTGATGTCTTGCATAGGATTTTGCGCTCATGCAGCAGCCCTGTAGAGGTGGCGATGACGTCTGGGTCTTACGCAATGGGAATCTATGAATCGTGTCAGGTCTGGAAGGAAGCAGCACTAAGTAGAATCTCCTATGTGCCGTAAGGGTGCCTGGACTGAGCAAACCATACAGGTAACGTGTGTGGGTAATGGTTCGAAGCAAGACGCACGGATTTTTTTTTTAGAACAAAATGCAGGGTCAATTTCATTATAAAGGCATAAAAAAGTGCAGATACATCTATAGAAAGGATGTATCTGCACTTTTTTATAGAAAAATAGAAAAGCCCAGGTTTTTTTCGCCAAAATATATGCTGTTTTCGCCATTTGCCCAAAAAGGGGAAAAAAATATGTTATAGTATAGGGCAAAGAAATAAAAAAATAAAAATGAGAGAAAAAAGAGTTGGGAGGAAGAAAAAATGGAAGAACAAAAGAAAGAAAAAGAGACAGATCAGGAGAGGTTGGAAGAAGAGAGCAAGGAAGTAGACAAAGCAAGGAAAAATGGAAAAAATGCTTCTAATGAAATAATTGTAGAGAATGCAAGACTATACTGCACAAAAGCAAAAGAAGGCCCCCAGAAGCTTTTGTATAAAGGAGAGAAGAAAGAAATTAAATATACAGAGGGAGGGAGAAGACGATATCTCCAGCTTTGGGAGGAAAAAGCGGTAAGTAGAGACGGAAAAAAAGTCGCTTACGTAAAAGATGCCAAAGGAGGGATGAGAGATGACGAGGAAGAAACAGAAGAAGTGAACATTATCAGTCTTGGAAATTGCACATATATAGAGGAAGGAAGGGAATTAGAGAATGTCATAGGGGAACGATGGGGAGGAAAACATGAAGAGAAGATTTTAAAAGCATTAGAAGAAGGACTTGGAACTTGCTACTGCTTTATGGATTTGGATAAAGAATGGGAGAACATTCCAAGAAGCTTGTATGAAAACAACGGACTGCACGTAGCAGGAGCAGGCAAAGACATAGTAAGGTTTTCAGAGATGAAAGAGATGAATAGGAGAAAAAGAGAAGAGAGGCTTAGGGGAGAAGCAGAGAAGGCAGAGAGTTATTTACGACTACATGGAGAAGAAGTCCTCACAGGGGACTCTATGCTGTTCTGTATTTTTGGGTAAGGCTTTGTCCAGGCAGGGAGTTCTGCCAAGAGTACGGAGGAGGCTCTCCTGGAGTTAATCCAGCAAATTGGGGATGATGAGGTGGAAAGCCTGGAAGAGATTTTGGAAATGCTGACCCAGGAGATATTAGCTAGGATATTATACCAGGAAACTAGGGATGTAACAGGAAAGGGACAGAATGCAGTGCTTTATTCTATTTTAAATAGAATGTTTTCAGAAAAGAACTTTGGAGGAAGGGGAAAAGGGAATAGTATTTATGATTTAATTACAGCAGTGAATCAATATGCTTCTATTTATGAAATACCGCCAAATATACCTAGCTCTTACAGACCGCCTGTTATAGGGGATAAAGAAGAAGAGTTAGAGGCGTGGGAGAATGCAAAAAGACTGGCGGCAATTTTATACTATGCAGTAGAGATGTATGGAGCGGGAAATCCTTATACAGAGGGAAGAGGAGAGAAGGTGGCTCTGCAGGGAGAGGAGGGGAAGAAGATGAAAGAGGAGATCATGGCATTTATAGAAGAACAGGAAGATGTACGAGGGGATAAAATAAAGAATCCTATTGGAACAAGAGATAGTTTTTTTAATACAGGTTTTTATAATAGTGAGGAAGAAAAAGGTGATAATGAAATGTTAGGTCCTGATAAAGCGGAATGTGGAGGAAACACTTTTTTTACAGCAGTGGAACGTGCACAATAAGGAAATAAGAGATGAAATGAAAAGAAGGAAGGGAAAAAGTGAAAAAGAGAGAGAAAACACGGAAAAGGATATCCATAACATTTATAGGGATATTAGGTATCTTTATTTTACTAACATCCTGTATTAGGAACAGTATTCCAGAGGAGGATATAAAGGAAAGTATAGAGGAAGGGGAGATAAAGCAAGAGATGGAAAAACCAAAGGTGGAGGAAGCTATTGAGGAAGGAAAGGAAACAGAGAGGAATGTGTCCATTCAAAAGGAGGAAAAGCCAATTCCATATAATGTTCCCGTAGAGGAAATGGTTAGAAGGTTAGAGTATGTTTATCAATTAGGCAACAAAGAGAGGGTTGATGAATGGGATTTTGGAGAATTAGGCCCCTTACCGAAACAGGGTGTCATGGATGTATCCTTTTATGCCGTAGAGGGAAATAACATCTTATTTTTGCCAAAGGGGAAAGGAAACACGGAAATTT
>CANOLZ010000077.1 GCA_947567075.1 uncultured bacterium | reverse complement strand
CAAGGAAGCAAGAGTTTCTATGTTTAATAAAGATATCAAAGCTCCTTATACATCTGTAAAAAGCTGATCTCCTACAAACAGGGTTTGCTCTTTTTTACTCCCTAACATCTCCATACCCTTTTGATAATTTTTTACCTTTGGTTTTCCTGCCTTATATATATAAGGAGCTTTGATATCTTTATTAAACATAGAAACTCTTGCTTCCTTGTTATTGGAGAGAAGTAAAACCCCATACCCTATTTTTCTCAATCTACAAATAAGATTTTTTGCCCTTTTATCTGCCATTGCGCCATGAGGAACTAATGTATTATCAATGTCAAAAATGACTCCCCTGTAACCTTCCTCATATTTTTTTTGAAAATCAATGTGATAGGCAGACTTCTTATATTCATCTGGATAAAATATTTGAAACATTTCCTCATGAATCTCCATTCTAGTCTTCAATGCCAGCAGCTTTTAACAAAGTCTTTGTATATTCCTCTCTTGGAGTAAAATAAACTTGTTCTACATTGCCAGCTTCTATAATTTTTCCTTCCTTCATGACAAGAACATAATGGCATAAATGATAAACAACTCTTAAATCATGAGAGATAAAGAAAAAGGAAACTCCCATTTCCCTTTGAATTTTTAGAAATAAATCTAATATTTGAGCCTGGACTGTGACATCTAGAGCAGATACAGCCTCATCGGCAATGATCAGCTTTGAATCTAACATAAGGGCAAGGGCAATAGCCACCCTCTGTCTTTGCCCTCCGCTCAACATATTTGGATATCTCTCCAAAAAAGCTGTCCCCAATCCTACCCTTTCTATCATTTGTTCCATTTTCTCTCTTCTCTCTTCTTTATTAAGTTTTTTTTGAATTTTCAGAGGTTCCTCTAAAATCCACCCTATTTTTTTTGCAGGGTTTAGAGAACTGTAAGGATCTTGGAATACCATTTGGGGCATAGAAGAATAATGAACTACCTCCCCTTCCTGTATAGGCGCCATACCAAGAATCGCCTTTGCCAAAGTGGATTTCCCGCATCCACTCTCCCCTACTAATCCCACTGTCTGTCCTTCCTTTACTTGAAAAGAAACATGATTTAATACTTCTTTGCCTCTCTTATAAGAAACTCTTAAATCTTTCACTTCTAAAATAGGTTTATCCAAGTTTCGAATCTCCTTTTCTTCTCTCTACTTTTGGGATGGAGGCAATGAGCTTTTTTGTGTATTCATGGGAAGGAGAGGTAAACACTTCTCTAGCCAATCCTTTTTCTACAATCATCCCTTTGTGCATAACAATCACCCTCTCACAAAGCTTTTGAACTAGCTCTAAATCATGGGAAATAAAAAGAATCCCTGTCTTCTTTTCCTTATTTCTTTTCTTTAATAACTGTAAGATTTGATCCTGGACTGTAACGTCCAAAGCGGTGGTAGGTTCATCGGCAATCATAAGCTTTGGATTACAAATGAGGGCTGCTCCTATCATAACCCTTTGTCTCATACCTCCAGACAGCTCATGGGGATATTGGTGGTAAACTTTCTTGGCATCCAAAAGACCTACTTCCATGAGCTGGGCAATGGCCCTTTCATACCTTTCCTTTTTTGTAAATTTTTCATGGATTCTCAAACTTTCCTCCATCTGCCAGCCAATTTTCTTTACTGGGTTAAGGGAAGTCATAGGTTCTTGAAAAATCATTCCCATTTCCTTTCCCCGATACTGACAAAGCTCTTTATTATGAAAGGATAATATATTTTTCCCCTCCCATAAAATCTCTCCCTGCTTTTTCACATCCTTTCTCATCAAAAGACCTGCAATGGCAAGAGCTGTCATTGTTTTCCCAGAACCAGATTCCCCGACAATTCCTATTCGTTCTCCCTCTCTCATATCAAAGGAAAGCTGTTTAACAGCTGTTTCTGGTTTTCCTCTATCCTGAAAAATAATATTTAATTCCTTAACTTTTAACATTTATGCCTTCCTTTCCAGCCCATTTCCAAGGAGACTAAAGCCTAACACAAGAAGTACAACAACCATACCTGGAAAAAAAGCATAAGAAGGGGTAGAAAATAAATAAGCCTGGGCTTCTGAAAGCATTCTTCCTAGACTGGCATCTGGGGGCTGTACTCCAATGCCAAGGAAACTCATTCCTGCCTCAGCAATGACTGCATTATTGAATCCAATGGTCACTGCTGACAAAAGAACAGGAATGGTATTTGGAAAAATATGAAAAATTATAATCCGAAAGGGGCCAGCTCCCATTAATTTGGCGCTTTTCACATAATCCATATTCCTGCATCGAAGAAACTCTCCCCTGGCAATTCTTGCAAATCCTGGAATAAAAACAATGCCCAGAGCCATAATCACATTGAAAGTCCCTGGACCTATCAGACTGATCACTACAAGGGCTAGCAGAAAATTAGGAAAAGCAGCTACTGCATCGTTCAATCTCATTAAAATCTCGTCTATCCACCCTCCAAAATATCCTGTGATGGCTCCCACAGCTGTTCCTATCCCTCCACCTATAATAATGGTAAAAAAGGCGACCAAAAACGTGGTTCTCGTGCCCTGTAATATACGGCTGTAAATATCTCTGCCAAAATTATCACATCCCATCCAGTGTGCGAAAGATACTCCTGCAAACTTATTTGCATTATCCATCTGATTGGGATCATAGGGCATATAAAAAAAACTAGATAAAACAAAACAAAATAGAACAATTAAAATACTTGCTCCAAGAAGGAAACTTCTTTTTTTCTCCTTCCTCATATTTTCTGCCCTCCCATTCGAGGATCTAGTTTCTGATAAAGAATATCTGCCAGAAAGTTTAATCCAACTACAAGAAATGCCATAAGTACTACAATTGCCTGTAGAACTGGGTAATACCTGTTTGATATGGAAGCAATGAGCATTCTTCCAATACCTGGAATACTAAAAACCTGCTCTATAATAATACTCCCTGCCACCATATCTGCCAAAGCCATAGCAAGAAAGGTAATAACAGGAATCATAGCATTTTTCAAAATATGATGGTACAATACTTGTCCTTGACTGTTACCTCTACTAAGAGCTGTTCTTACATAATCTTGATTCATTTCTTTTAAAATAGAATCTTGTAGAAATTTTATGGTCATAGCTGCCTTGGGAAGGGCAATGGCCATGGCAGGAACAAGTAAATAAGTGAAAAAGCCTGCCACGTCTTGTTCATAAGATACAAAACCACCTGGACGAAAAACACGAAGTACAACACCAAATAAATACGTGAGTAAAATTCCCCCAAAGAAAGGAGGAATAGCCATGGTTATCTGGTTTAGGATTCCAATAACCTTGTTTATAAGTCCTCCCTTCTTTATTCCAAAAATACCTATGGGAATGGAAAGCAAAATAATAAAAATAAAGGACAGACCTGTTAATGTTAAGGTAATCATCAATTTCCCTTTTAACATTTCTGATACAGACATTTGGTAACTGTAAGAAGTTCCCATATCTCCTCTCACAAACAAAAAAAGCCATCTTCCAAACTGTAAAAGGATTGGATCCTTAAGACCCATTTTTTGCCTAAGGGCTTCCACTCTCTCAGGGGTAGCCTCTGTCCCAAGAAGAGACAGAGCTGGATCCCCTGGTATCATTTGAAAGGCTAAAAAGGCCAGCAAAGAAATAGCAAGAAGAGTGAATAGAAAGATGAGGAGTTTTTTTAACAGCCATTTCATTTTCTAACTATTCCTCCCCATCTTTTTCATAAAGGAGGGACATGTCTTGTACGTAAAGGGGATAAAAGGCATATCCGCCCAAATTCTTGTTGACAGCTACAAGCTGAGCCGTATCTTGAATATAAATATTGGCTGCATCCTCTGTTAATATTTTTTCCATCTTTTTATATATTTCCACCTGTTGTTCATCATTTGTACAAGCCCTTGCCTCTTTGAACAAAGCATCGTATTCTTCATTTGAATAGTGAATAAAATTTCCATCCCCTTCTGTTGTAAACCGCTCAAGCAAAGCCCTTGCTGTAAGGGAAGATGCGTCTACTCCAATAACCGTTGCATCAAAATTTCCTCCTGCATATACATCACTTAACCAGCTGTCCCATTCAATAAGTTGGATTTCTCCTATAATGCCTATCCTTTTTAGCTGTTCTATAAGTACTTGAGCAGTTTCTACATGATAGCGGTAATTCGAAGGTACCGTGATGGTAAAGGAAAAACCGTCCTCATAACCTGCCTCTTTTAGCAAGGCTTTTGCCTTTTCTATATCTGTGGAATAATAATCTCCTAATTCTGGAATAAAATACTTTTGAAATGTAGGAAACATGCTGCTTCCAATAATGGTTCCCTTCCCTTTTGCTGTCAATTCCAAAAGTTCCTGTTTATCTACTGCATAACACATTGCCTGTCGAACTTTTATGTTGTCAAAAGGCTCTCTGTCATGGTTTAAATAAAGGGCTTGCACTAAATTTGACGTCCCCTCTTCAATATAAAATTGATCTGACAATTCTTCTGCCTGGGGAGCAGTAATTCTTGGATATAAATCCATAGCCCCACTTTCCAACTCTAAGACAACTGTATCTGGATTTGATACAATTTTAAAGGTTACCTTTTCTATTTTTGCCTTTTCTCCCCAATAATCATCATATCTTTCCATAATAATGTTTTCCTGAGGTGAACGGGATACATAAGCAAAAGGTCCTGTTCCTATTGGGTTTGTATCTAAATCTTCCTGTCCTTTTGGCACAATAGCTGTTGTCATATAAGCTAAAAATTCTGTATCTGGCTCCTTTAAGTAGATCTCTACAGTATGTTCATCTACTGCCTTTACTTCCTCTAAAATAGAATACGCTGATACCAATGGTCCACCATTTTCTGTATCAGCGCACTTTTCGATCGAATAGATAACGTCCTCAACGGTAACAGGATTTCCATTATGGAAAGTAATATCTTCTCTTAGAGAAAATATGTATGTTTTTCCATCTTCTGAAATATGATATTCCTTTGCTACAGCTGGAACTAAATTTCCTTCTTGGTCAGGCTTTACTAAGCCCTCAAATACATTGAACAATACCTCTTTCGTTCCTGCCGCAACTGCTTTATGTGGGTCAAGACTGTCTTCAAGATCTTGGGGTATTCCAACAACAATCCCTGAAGAATCACCTGCCTTATCGCCTGAGCATCCACTCAGTGCAATGGTTAGTGTCGTTAACACAGACACTAAAAGGATGTTTCCTTTTTTCCTCATGTGTTATCTCCTCTTCTTTCTTATTTAATTTTTTATTGCGGATTTATTGTATCCTATTTTTCCATAAAAAGCAAGGGATTTCCTTGCTATTATGCCCTTTCTTCTCTTTTTCTTTTGTCCTATTTTGTAGAATAATAAGAACAAAACATCCCTTTTCTTCATAAAATATATCAAATTCCTTTTTAGGGATGATGAATATGTATATTTTACTTTCTATTTTTCTTATTATTGCAATATTCTTTGTTATGATCCAGCACTTTCGTAAAAAGAAGATACTCTGCAAACTAAAAGAAATGTGTCAAAAGGAAAAATGTTCTCTTTTAAATGCCCTTATAGAACCCTTTGGTTTCTGCTGTTGCTGCAAGGAGGATATCTTTACTTCCTCTTTTGACGCATGGCAGAGGGAGTTTGGTTACTCTGCCTTATATGATAAAAATGCCCCCTTTTTTAACCTTATTTTTGACTGGGAACCTGTTTATTTTCATTATAGGGGTAAGACATGGCTCATCCAATGGTGGAAAGGACAGTATGGGATAAATACAGGAGGTGAAATTGGCATTTACTGTTCTGACAGCCTTTTGTCTCCAGATCAGCTTCCCTATCATTTTTTTCACAGTGTCTCTAACGAGGAAATTCTTGATTTTTCTATTGAGCTTTATCGTTTTGGAGAACCTTTTGCTTGTATTTCTGGAAGACATTGGTGGCTAACCACATTTTCTGTAGGTATTTTTACAAAACCAAAGGATTTGTCCATGGAAATTTCCATCACCTTTCCAAACTATGAGATGCGGGACGCCTTCCTTACCTCTTTTTTCAAACTTGGATATGCGCCTGGAGATGTTTGTCTATGCCGTACAAAAGTATCCTTCCTATTTTGCTCCCCATATAGAAAGGACAAAGGATTTTTTCAAAAAATCTGGACTCCTATTGCCCAATGGAAAAACCGAATTTTCTGCTCAATTTACCAATGGATAACAAAACCCTTTGTATGCTCCTATGATCGTCTTCTATACCTTTATTTTTATCTTCCTCCTGCTTTTAAACACTTTCTCTCCATCGGTAAGTTTAAGAGAAAAAGGAGGAAATAATTATGGGATATGCTTCCAGATTAGATAAGGCTTTTGAAAAAGCTCCTGTTCTTCCCCTTACTAAGAATACCAAATATATACTGATGAGTGACTGTCACAGAGGAGTGGGAAATACAAATGACAATTTTTTAAAAAATCAACATTTATATATGGCTGCTTTGCAGCACTATTATAAAAACAATTATATTTATATAGAACTAGGGGATGGAGATGAACTATGGGAAAATCGAAGCCTAAAGCAAATTGCTGATTCCCACCATCCCATTTTTGATCTGTTACAATCTTTTTATTTGGATCACCGGCTCTACCTCCTCTATGGGAATCACGATATGATAAAAAAGAAGTTCTCTTCTATTTTCCTCTCTGGCCTTATTTTGAAAGATACAAAAACAGGAAATACCATCTATTTGACCCATGGTCATCAAGGAGATTTATTAAATTCTACTTTTTGGAAGTTTTCCCGCTTTCTTGTCCGTTATTTATGGAAACCTGCGGAGCGCTTTGGCGTCTTAGATCCTACAAGCGCTGCCAAAAATTATCATAGAAAAAATAATGTGGAAAAACGTTTATCCAAATGGGCCAAGGATCATCACCGTCTCCTTATTACAGGACATACCCACCGGCCAAGACTAGGGGAGGAAAGCCTTCGCTATTGCAATACCGGCAGCTGTGTACATCCAAGTGGCATTACGGCTATCGAAATTACAAATCGCTGTCTCTCCCTTGTAAAATGGAATCTTGCCGTTAGGGAAAACAAGAATCTCTATGTTTTACGGGAAGTCCTTTCTGGCCCTGTATGTCTGGACGACTTTTATATCCCTTAAGAAAAGAAAGAGATGTCCCAAAACCATGATTTTTTACATCATCCTATAGAGGGGCATCCCATCCTTCTCATTTTGTAAAAGGGAGGAGGAAGTGGCCTTCTTATAACTTCTGACTACTCCACTTCCTCCTCCTACTCATATTCAAGCACTTTTTTAAGTTCATCCATAAATGTATTAATATCTTTAAATTCTCTGTAAACAGAGGCAAATCTCACATAGGCCACTGCTTCTAGAGCTTTTAGCTTATCCATAACGAGCTCTCCAATAACAGCGCTTTTAATTTCTTTTTCCTCCATATTGAAAATAGCATTCTCCACTTCATCAATCAATTGATTAATTTGAGAAGCAGAAATAGGACGCTTATGGCAGGCTCTTAATACCCCTGCCTCTATTTTCGAGCGATCAAAAGCTTCTCTGTTTTTATCTTTTTTCATTACAATGAGAGTAATTGTTTCCATTTTTTCATAGGTAGTGAACCTCTTATCACATCCATCACAAGCTCTGCGTCTTCGAATGGAATTATTTTCATCAGCAGGTCTTGAGTCAATTACTCTCGTATTATCATGTCCGCAAAATGGGCATTTCATCTCTTCTTCCCCTCTGTTTTTTGATTTTTTCTTTATCTAGGCTAGACTGCACAATGTCATTTATTGTCTCATTATATGACGATCATCCATTACCTGTCAAACTTATTTTTTTCTTTCCCATCTACAAAACTAGCCTCTTCACAAATATCTACTAGGACAACATCCGGCCCTATTTGTTTAATCTGGCAAAAATCTATGACATATTCTGCTTTGTTCCAAGGAAAATTGCAAAACTTTCCATGGGGAGGAACATAAATTTTTGATATACAGCCACTACAAGGATCGAACTCCAAATCTGCCGTACATCCCAAACATTTACAATTGTTTATGTTGATTACTTGTTTCTCCTTTAGCTCGCTAAATCTCATATAATAGCTCCCAATCTACTTTTTATAATGTATTCTCTTTATCCTCCTTCTATTCCTTTATTCTCTCCACAAAGGTTTTGTAACATTTTTTCATGAAAAAAGATTTATCTGTTCTCCCCGTTGTTGTATAATAATGAAAATTGTTCCCTTGTCGTTTGGAAAGGAGCTTTTTCATGACAAAATTTATATCCTATTGTTCTTCTCCCTTTTTCCGCAATGTATTTGTTACTCTTTTCATGCTTTTTGCTGCTACTGCTTCCTCCTTTTTCTTTTTTCACTCTGTAGACAGCATTCAAAATATTTCTATCCTTTACATATTGTCCACAGTTTTAACAGCCCGTTTTACCGTAGGTTACCTTCCAGGCATTGTTGTTTCTTTAGCTGGGGTTATGAGTGTCAATTACTTATTTACCTATCCTTATAATCAAATTAACTTTACCTTAAGCGGGTATCCTGTTACCTTTTTTGGCATGCTCCTTATTTCTCTTATTACTTCTGCTTCCACAAGCCATATGAAAAAGCAAGGAGAGCTTCTTTCCAAACAAGAAAAAATTTTAATGGAAGTTGAGAAAGAAAAAGTAAGAGCCAATTTGCTAAGAGCTGTCTCCCACGATTTAAGAACACCCCTTACAAGTATGCTAGGAGCAAGCAGCACTTATTTGGAAAATGAACCTTTCCTTTCTGACAGCGAAAAGAGAATGTTTGTTTTTCAAATATACGAAGACTGTAACTGGCTTTTAAATATGGTTGAAAACCTTCTTACTATCACTCGGATATCTGGCGAGACAGCAAAAGTAACAAAAAATTTGGAATTAGTGGAAGAAGTTATATCAGAAGCATTCTTTCGCCTTAAAAAACGAATTCCTGATGCAAACATTTCTGTCAAAGTCCCTGAAGAACCTATTCTTGTACCTATGGACGCCTTATTGATTGAGCAGGTTATTTTGAATCTTTTGGAAAATGCCATAAGCCATTCCCATTCCTCAAAGGCCATTGAATGTGTTGTTCGAAAAGATACATCTTTTATGTACTGTGATATTATAGATTATGGCTCTGGTATTCCAGAAAACCAGTTAGATACTATTTTCGATGGATGTTCCCATGGTCAAAATGAAAGCAGCGATGCAAAAAAAGGTTTTGGCATTGGTTTGTCCATTTGTAAAACCATTATTACTGCCCATCAAGGAACCATTACTGCTAGAAATCATAAAGAGGGAGCTATCTTTACTTTCCAGCTCCCTATGGAGGATATAGACGATGAGTTTTAAACTATCCGTTCTTATTATTGAAGACGAAAAAAACATTTCCAGCTTTATATGCACAACCCTCACAAATCAAGGATACAAAGTTTTAAAAGCAGCTACTGGCAAAGAAGGACTCTCCCTTTTAACTTCCCAATGTCCAGATATCCTCCTTTTAGATCTAGGTCTCCCAGATATGGATGGCATTGTCTTGTTAAAAGAAGTTCGTACCTGGTCAGAGCTCCCTATCCTTGTTATTTCAGCAAGAATTCAGGAGAATGAAAAGGTACAAGCGTTGGATATGGGCGCTGATGATTATATTACAAAACCATTTGGCACAAAGGAACTTTTGGCAAGAATCCGCACTGCAATCCGCCATAGCAAACGTTTAAATTTTGATCCAAAATTTGTGCAAAAGCCTTATCATGCTCTAGATTTAACCATTGACTTCGAAAAGAGAAAGGTACTTTTAAAAGAAAAGGAAATCCATTTAACAGCTGTTGAATTTAAATTAGTGTCTCTATTAGCCCAACAGTCAGGAAGAGTCCTCACCTATGACTACATTATCACCCAAATATGGGGGCCTTATGCAGATAAAAATAATCGCATTTTACGAGTCAATATGGCAAATATACGAAGAAAACTGGAAGCCAATCCTGCAGAGCCTGTCTATATTTTTACAGAAATTGGTATCGGCTATCGAATGATAGAAGATGAACTTTCTTAAGTTAAATAATTTTTCATGTTTTTCAGTGCATTTTTTTCCAGCCTGGAAACTTGTGCCTGACTGATACCAATTTCTTCTGCTACTTCCATCTGAGTCTTCCCCTCAAAAAACCGAAGGGTAATAATGTAATTTTCTCTTTCTGATAAACGTTTCATCGCCTCACTTAATGAAAGCTGTTCAATCCAGTTTTCTTCCTTATTTTTTTTATCTGAAATTTGATCCATAACATATAAAGTGTCTCCCCCTTCTGTGTACACAGGCTCATGAAGGCTGACTGGACTTTGAATGGCGTCTAAGGCATAGGCTATTTCTTCTTTTGAGATGCCAATTTCTGTAGCTACCTCTTCTATTGTAGGCTCCTTTAAATTTTTTCTTGTAAGTCCTTCCCTAGCATATATAGCCTTATAAGCTGTGTCCTTTAAAGAACGGCTTACCCGAAGACTTTGGTTATCCCTAAGAAATCGTCGAATTTCCCCTATGATCATAGGTACGGCATAGGTGGAAAATTTTACATTCAAGCTGCTATCAAAGTTATCTACTGCCTTAATGAGTCCTACACACCCAATTTGAAATAAGTCATCTACATTTTCATTACTGCTGGTAAACCTTTTTATAACGCTTAATACCAACCTTAAATTCCCCTTGAT
>CANOLZ010000076.1 GCA_947567075.1 uncultured bacterium | reverse complement strand
AGGTAAAGCCGCCTTTGGCTCTATAGTTTTCCCATATCGAAAATATAACTCAATATTCCTCATGTAGCAAGCTGTTTCGATAATATTGAATTACCTCCCATTCTTTTTGCGCCTTTCCTCAATTTCTGCTAAATGCTGTTTATAGTCTTCCTCTACCGCAACTTCTTGTAATGCTCTATCAGCGGATTCAACCTTTCATCTTGTTAATGTAGAATCACAAGTATTTTTAATCTGCTCCGCTCTATCTATCAATGCCTTGCACCCCGGCTTGTATGTGTCGTTTGTCTCTTTCAATTCTCTTTCTTTTGCCTTTTCGTCATACTTTTTTTATATTCGTTAGCCTCCCACCTTAAAACCTCTGTTACAACTTCAATATTTGTCCCCATAAAAATTTACCTCTCTTTGTGATTTGTGAATAGGTTCATGTTTTCAGCAATAGCAATATGCCTTTTTCGTCTATCCTGAATCTGCATTATTTTTTTCGCCTTTGTTCATCTGTTTTACATTCTGATTGTGATATCATCTGTCTTTGTTCCATGATTTTCTATCCTCACTTTCTAAAATATGAGTATGTCATGCACTTTCTACTCTGTTTTACTTGCATCATTCATTATACATCCGGTATTATATAAATAATATTCTTAAACATACACATGAAACATACACTAATAAAGAGGTAGCCTTCAGTGAATAATTGTTTTGATATTACATTAAGTAATCCTAGAGAAAGAATGAGCACTATTGAATTTAAATACGAAAATTACGATATAATTAAAAATTCAAATGAAGATTATATGATTGTAGCTTCAGAAGATTGCTTAGAAAAATTTAAAGTTCGCAATGTAGGAAAATTTGCTGAATTTTCAAATTCTAATGTGTTTATAGATATGATATTTCTAGCTGTAAAACTTAATCTTAAAGGCGGTCGCAGAACATTAATTCAAAATCGTCTTTCTGAACAACATTTTTCGATGATTCTTGACTTCTGTAAAAAATACGGACTTCCCTATTACGGAGATATTCAAGATGACGCTTTGCAATATAATAATTATAATGATGTTGATTTTCCTGTTGAAAATCTCTCTCAATTAAAATTAAAATATAATTATTCAACTATGTGTTATGCTTACTGTAATGTTTCCTATTTTGTTTATTGGTTATATATTATGTATAATGATTTTTTATGGTATATTTCAATTTATTCAAAAGATATGCTCTATAATTTTAGGGAATATCTAAAAATTGATATGTCTTATTACATAAAACATAGTGGTGCCATAGAGAAACACTTTTCTCCTTCCATTACGAATCATTTTATATTTCATTCTGTTCTACAACGCAATAATCAATCCTTTTCTTTTGAAATTAGGACAAATAATATTTTCCATTTATCTGTTTACTATTTTTGTTTAATATGTATCGGAAATAACTCTATCGATATTTCAAAGGCTATGCTTGTTAAACAATGTAAATGTTGTGGTTCATACTTTCTAACAAGTCAGAGTAGAAAGAAATACTGTGAGTATTGCAGTCCACAAAAGGCATGGAATAAACGGAATAGATAACTATTTATTGTTAGACACTTCCTCATATGTAATAATAAATATTATTTTTTTAATTAATGTCTGCTCATTTAACAAACAAGTAAAAAAGACTACCGGCAACCGCTGATAGTCTTTTCTCATACTTAAATATTCCATTTACAACATAATTAAAACAACCAAATTTAATAATTTCAAAAAGCGGCGTATTTAAGCTATTTCTTAGCCCTTATATATCAAGTCTTTTTTCTTTTTATATTTTGAAAGATTATCCGTAGAGTAAAATCTATGGCTTTTTCTTTTACACAAGAAAGGAAAAAAAGAAAAATGAATTAACTTATTTACATTTTTAAACAAACTACCTATCTATACAAAATCAACTGTTGAGTTCTGGAATGATGAACATATTTCAAAACAAATGCTCAAAGCACATTTAGATCCCAACTTTGATGGAGCAAGTAGAAAATTGAAGTTTATCGAAAAATCTGTTGCATGGATAGCAGAAATTATTCCAGCTACTGATTATTCTTTACTCCTTGATATATGGTGTGGTCCTGGAATATATGCAGAAAAGTTTGCCTATTTAAGTTATCAGGTTACGGGAGCAGATTTTTCAAGACGTTCTAATAAATACGCAGAACATCCGGCTCATTGTAAGAAAATAAATATTTCCTACCTATATCAGCATTTTTTGAAAATCTATACCTTATCATCCTGTTTTCTCTCTTCTCCTTTGGAAGGTTTCTTTTGGGAGACAAGCATATGTTCCTTTTCCCTTAAAGCTTCTTGAAATCCTTTTAAAGGATCAAAAGGGATAAATTGTTTTGCCCTATTTCTTCTATCCATTTTTAGATTATCCTTTTTTAAATTGTCCCCTTTGGCCTCTATTTGATTCTCCACTTCTATGTCCTCCTATTTGTTCGTTGCGTTCCCTGGCAGTGCCTCCCTCTTGCAAATCCATTCCCCGGATAAGGGCATTTTTTCCAAATCTCTTTTTTATTTCAAGAACTGCATTTTGTAATTTTCTATCTTGTTCCACCGCCCTATAATCTGTAAATAATTCATACTGCCCGTAAGTTTCATCTACTATATGATGACAACTTATATTTACTTTTCTTATAGGCATCTCCCTCTCTGCCAGCCTTTCATATAAGTCAAGGACATAGGGAAGGATTACAGAATAAGAATTGGAAGCTGTCTTCATAGACGCTGTTCCAGCTGCCGGCTTCTTTTTCATTTCCTTAGAATACTCAATCATTAAGGTTATTGACTTGGTAACCAGGGCTTTATCCAACATGTCAAGACAAAGAGCATCTAACATTTCTTTTATAATTAATGTACATTCCTCAAAGGAATAATCCCTTTTTAAAACTTGGGAACGAGTCAGGGAAGTTTTTTTTGGTTTATACCCCTTTATATCTTCTATTGTTGTGCTTTCCCTTCCCCATGCATGGTCAATTAAAAGCTCTGCATCTACTCCAAACATCTTATATAAGATGTTTTCATCTGTAAGAGTAATATCCTTCATTGTCATAATGCCTATACTCTCAAGGCGGTTCTTTGTTCCTTTTCCTATTCTCCAAAAGTCAGTGATTGGCCTATGATTCCATAATGTTTTTTGATACTGTTCTTCATCAAGATATCCAATATTTTCCGCTACATGTTTTGCTGTAATGTCTAAGGCTACTTTTGCAAGATAGAGATTTGTTCCAATTCCTGCTGTTGCTGGAATTCCTGTTGTATTTTTAATGTCCTCCATTATCGTTACTGCTAATTCTTTCGCTGTAAGCTGATACATAGAGAGATAAGGAGTGACATCTAAAAATACTTCGTCAATAGAATATACATGGATGTCCTCTTTTGCAATATATTTCAAGTAAACTGCATAAATATCCGCCGAATACTCTATATACCGTTTCATTCGTGGAGGAGCCATGATATACTTTATATTTTTGGGAATTTGAAATACCCTGCATCGATTTTTTATTCCCAATGCCTTTAACGCTGGGGAAATAGCAAGACATATTGTCTTTTCACTTCTATTTGGGTCTGCTACAACTAGATGGCTTGTCATTGGATCAAGTCCTCTCTCCACACATTCTACACAAGCATAAAAGGACTTTAAATCTATGCACAGATACATTCTTTTCCTCATTGGAGTAAACCTTCCCTTATCTAATATTTTATCTGTATCTGTTTATAAAAACCAGTTTTTTTGTTTACTGCATAATATAAGTAATTCCATATCCCCCTTCCTTTAAAGGTTCAAAAGTAATGGACGGAACTCCTTCTCCCATGACAACTCCTACTTCAGTCATAAAGAGAAGGGATGTATCTACTTCTTTTATTACTGTTAAAAGCTTTTCTGAGAAAATTTTATCTATTTCCAGCTTCATAAACTCTTCTTTGTTATCTACTTCAATTCCAGTTCCATCTTGATAATTTACAGTAATAGGATAATACACAAGTTCCGATAATGCCTCTAAGTTTTTTGCTCCTACAGCTGCTTTAATTTTTTCAGCAAACACTATTTCTTCCTCTGTTGCAGGAATCTCTTCAGAAGGCAGTTTTGCTATCTCTTTTTCCTCTGTATTTTCTACTTCCTGCTCTTTCTTTGTTGAAGAAGATTGGGAGGAAGCAGTTTGTTCAGACTGTCCCTCGCCTGAATCTGCCAGTACTCCTCCCTTTGATTCTGTATCTTTGGTTCCCCCGCAAGCAGTTAATATAAGTAAAAAAGCCCCTACTATACAAATGACCAATTGTTTTTTCATTGGAAACCTTTCCTTTCTTATCAATTTGTATTAGTATGAGCATTTTTACTCGTTGTATTCATTGTTTAGAAAGCTCCAAAGAAAATACTTATCTTATCTCTCGCTTATCCTTCCATACAATTCATGAAAAATCTCTATATGTAATTTCTCATCTTCAATAATTCTCAGTAAATGAGCTACAATATTTTCATCTTTTATATATTCCATTTGCATTTGATATTTTTCAATGGTTTCTTGTTCTCCATAAATGGCATTCTCTAACATAGTTAATATATGCCCTGTATATGGATTTGAAGAGGCAGACCAGTAATTCATTCTTCCTCTGCTACAACACCACAGCCTAGGATCCGCCCCCAGAAGCCATGCTAGCCTGGCAAAAGTATGAAGATGGTGCATTTCCACTACGCTAATTTTATGAAAACATTGTGCAATTTCTGGATATTGATCTTTGGCTATGACACTATTATAAAAATACATACTGACTGCAGACATTTCTGAACTGCAGTCACCCACGTTGCTTAACATGGCACGGGCATACTGTTTATTTTGCTCTTCAATTTGAATGTCTGGGTAAGGTTTATCTGCAGAAAACTGAAAAGACATGGCATCATTCCTTTCTTTATACTCTTCTTGAAATCGTACATATGCATTTGAGCCTTTTACAGTAAATATATTCTCCTGTCATAGAAAAAATACAAAAAAAAGCCAAATACTCTAATTTTCATAAAGATTATTTTATCCTTATGCCAGATTATTTGACTTATATGTTTTTCTGTTTATTGTAAGCGACAGACGGGACTCGAACCCGCGACCCCAACCTTGGCAAGGTTGTACTCCACCAACTGAGCCACTGTCGCATAAGAATTGTCCAGAAATTGAATACCTCAACAGGACAATTCATATTTTATTATATTTTTTTACTCTTGTCAAGTCCTTCTTCCCATTTTATACTCAAATGTATCCATTCCCATACGTATCCTTCTTTGCCTCTCTCTTTTTTTTCTCTTAGTAATTGTCCGGCTCCACAAAAGTACTACGATCAATATACTTGTGACCAGTATGCCTGCTGTGACAGCTCCTAGTAAGAGATATAGCTCTTCCCTTGATGTAGACTCTTGTGGGATTTCTGCTTTTGTTTCGATTGTTTTCTTTTCTTCTATGGGATTTTCTTTCACAATGGGATATTCTTCAAAAACAGAAGGTTCCTCAAAAGGGAGAGATTCCTCCATCATTTCTACTGGCTCTTCTTCCTCTACAGGAAAGATTATATCTTCAGAATCAGGCTCTGCTGCCTTTTCCTCTTCTTTTACTTCCTCCTCTAAATAAGCGCTTACTTTCAATTGGTTGCTTTCTGTATTCCCTTCATAATTATTATAAACTTTAGCCACTACTTCTTTGTCAAAGTCTTTCCCAAGATTCATTTCTATGGAAACCGTCCCTTCACCCTCTGGCCAAAGGGTTAATTCTCCCCACTCTTTTCCTGAATCTATACTGATAGCATAATACATGAGCTTGCTTTCTTCCTCCACTGCCAAAAGCTCCAAATGGGCAATCCCTGTTGTTCTATCATAATCTAGTAAGGTAAGCTCCACCTTATCTGGACCAGTTGTATCTGGAAGTACAGGCTCTATAGGGGTCTCTACAATGACTGTAGGTTCCACCTTTGCTTTATATACATTTTTTTTCAAGCCATAATATTGGGCCACTGCATTTGCATCCCTTTTTCCTAGTTCCCGAAGCTTTTCCTGGCTATCCATATATTCCCAGTCTCCACTGTCCATATGGCCATGCTCCACTATGATTGTGGGAATCCCAAAGCTGACTCCATGGCGTATTATTCCATAATAGTCGTTCCCTTCCCTAGATAATTTTGTCTTTATGCTTCTATCCGCTAATCCAAGCTGTGTCAGCTCCTTTAAAAATGTCTCGCCTAACCCTCTTCCTGTCGCATAATATTCTCCAAAAGCCGATGTCCATATTTCGGCCCCATACATTTCATGTCCAAGAGAAGCATTAAGATGAAGGCTTATTAAAATATCTCCCCCTGCTTGTGCTGCAATTTGGGCTCTCTCCTCCAAGGAAAGCCTTTTATCTTCCTCCCTAGTCAAAACAACTGTGAGATTGCTGTATTGCTCCAGTTCCTCCTTCATTGCTTTAGCAATCTCCAACGTCATCTCCTTCTCATATTTGTTATGATAGATTGCTCCCAGCTCTGCCTCATCATCTACCCCGCTTCCCCCATGACCAGGATCAATTACAACGGTTATATTCTGTTTTGCCTCTGTCTGATTATCCATGAGAAAAAGAGCGAAACAAAAAAACAGTGCCGCAAAATACCTTTTCAGTAATCTCTTCTTCCCCATTGATCATCCCACCCCATCCTTATACTTTAATTCAAATATCCGAAACAAAGATTCGTTTAGTCTCTCTTGTGTAATTCTTCCACTATTTACAGCTTCTAAAACTCCTGTATAAGCCTCTTTAAAATCTGCTGGCATCATAATCATATCCGCTCCTCCATAAATGGCCATAAGGGCCGCCTCAGAAGAAGAATACTCAGAGGTTATGGCCTTTTGATTTAATGGAGACGTAACAACAATTCCGTCAAATCCTAACTCTCCTCTTAGCAAATTTTGAATAACTTCTGAGGATAAAGATGCAGGAACTTCCTCCTCTGTCAAAGAGGGAACTTTTACATTGGCCACTACAACAAAATCTGCTCCTGCTTCAATGCCTGCCTGAAAGGGCAAGAGATTCTCTCCTTTTATTTCCTCTAAACTTTTCTCAATGAGAGAGCTTCCTTTTTCTGGATCTCCTTCTCCTCCTCCCATTCCTGGAAAATGAAGGAGAGCTCCACTCACTCCTGCTGCCTGCATGCCTTCTACTTGGCTGGCTACCATCTGAGATACAATAGAGGCATCTTTTCCAAAGGAACGTTTCCCAATATATGTATTTCCAGAGTCTGTCAAAACATCAGCTATAGGAGCCAAATTCATGTTAAATCCCAGGGGAGCTAAATATCCCCCAATAATAGCTCCTGCCTCCATAGCCTTATTCATATCTCCCCCTGCGCCTATGTCACTCATATTTTCCACTTCTGGCAATCCATCTATCTTTCCTGCCAGCTGGGAATTTTCTCCCCCCTCTTCCCTTATTCCAACAAATAAAGGATATTTGCTAAATTCATTTGTATTTCCTATCATTTCAACAAGCTGGTCTTTCGATTGTACATTCTCTGAAGAATAAATTAATCCTCCTATAGGATACTGGGCCAAAGCCTCCTTTGTTGAAGGTCCTGCCTGCACTACCTTCCCCACACCTGTGAGCTGTTCTGGGGTAATGAGAAACAGGCCAGCTACTTTTTCTTCTAATGTCATGGACATAACAAGACTTTGGACTTCAAGTGCAATCACTTCCTTTGGACTAGGCACCTCTTCATTTCCTACTTGCTCTTCTGATTTCTGCTCTTCCTCAAATTGCGCAGCTGCCTTCTTGGCCGCCTGATCTTGTAAAAGCTTTAATGCTTCCTCTGCCACTGACTTTTCTATAATAGCTGCCTGTCTTGCCTGCTGCATTTTCCTTACACGTGTAATTCCAATTACGGCTCCTACTATTAAAATAAGGAGAAACAGGATAAGGACAGTGTAAGATATAGCCATATTGCGTATTTTTCTTTTGCGTCTTAACTCTCTTCTTTCGTTCTCTTCATTCATAAGAGCCTCCATTTGGAAATTTTTGATCCGTTATCCTAAACCTCTATATAGAAGGTTTGAAGGGGAAATCCTGATCAATACTTTCATTATTTTATCCATTATTATACCTTACTCCCAGTATACATTCAATCTGAAATATTTATTACATACAAAATCTCTTACTCTTTTGTCTCCCTTTTTATAGATAATTCTTTGAAAAATATACCCAGTTGAATTCACTTTTTTAGATTCCTCTCTCTCATTATCCTGAGTCCTTTCTTCTTAAAAATTCCAGTTTCCCTTGCTTATGCCTTCCTACCTGTTATGTTATTTCATAAAATAATACAATAGGAAAAATAAAGACCTATCTTTCATTTAATATAAACAATAGAATCCACGCTTTGCGAGGATTCTATTGTCATGAATAAAAAATGGCAGAAATTGTATCTCTCTGATACAATTTCTGCCTATAAAACCTATTTTGCATAATCTGTTACTCTAGATTCCCTGATTAGGTTAATTTTAATCTGACCTGGATACTCCAATTCCGCTTCAATCTGTTTGGATATATCTCTTGCTAATAATATCATATCCGCATCGGTCACCTGTTCTGGAACTACCATAACACGAATCTCTCTACCTGCCTGAATCGCAAAGGACTTATCAACTCCTTTAAATCCATTTGTAATATCTTCTAATTGTTTTAACCTATTTGTATATGTCTCTAGCGTCTCTCTTCTTGCGCCTGGCCTTGCTGCTGATATTGTATCGGCTGCTTGGACAATGCATGCAATAAGAGACTGGGGTTCCACATCCCCGTGGTGAGATTCTACACTGTTAATTACAGTTGCAGATTCCTTATATTTTCTACACAGTTCCACGCCAAGCTGGATATGGGATCCTTCTTGTTCATGATCCACTGCTTTTCCTATGTCATGAAGAAGGCCAGCTCGTTTTGCAAGACGGATATCCAAACCGATTTCCGCTGCTAATAAACCAGATAACTGGGCTACTTCAATGGAATGCTTTAAAGTATTTTGCCCATAGCTTGTCCGAAACTTCATCTTACCTAACAAACGGACTAGCTCTGGGTGAATGCCATGGACACCTACTTCCAAAGTGGCTGATTCTCCTTCTTCCCGAATCATGGCTTCCACTTCTTTTTGGGCTTTTTCTACCATCTCCTCAATTCTGGCAGGATGAATACGTCCATCTACAATTAATTTTTCCAATGCAATTCTCGCTGTTTCCCTTCGAATTGGATCAAATGCAGATAAAATGACTGCTTCTGGAGTATCATCAATAATTAACTCTACCCCTGTTAATGTCTCCAAAGTCCGGATGTTTCTTCCTTCTCTGCCAATAATTCTTCCCTTCATCTCATCATTGGGAAGCTGAACGACGGAAATGGTTGCCTCTGCAACATGGTCTGCTGCACATTTTTGAATGGATGAGACTACGTATTCTTTTGCCTTCTTATCTGCTTCCTCTTTGGCTCTTGTCTCTAAATCTTTTACCATTACCGCTGTTTCATGTTTTACTTCGTCTTCAACAATTTTTAAAAGATATTCTTTTGCTTGTTCGGAGGTTAATCCTGAGATTCTTTCTAGTTCCTGTACTCGTTGCTCGTTTAATGTTTCCACCTTTTCCTTCTGTTTTGCCAAGGCTTCTTCTTTTGCTGCAAATCCTGCTTCTCGCTTTTCCATGGCTTCCAGCTTTTTATCTACATTTTCTTCCTTTTGCTGGACTCTTCTCTCCAGACGCTGGATTTCTGCCCTTCTCTCTCTTGACTCTTTATCAAGTTCATTCTTTGTACGAATGGACTCTTCTTTAATCTCCAAAAGACTTTCGCGTTTTTTCGTCTCTGCTGTCTTTAATGCTTCGTCTATGATTTCTCTTGCCTTCTCGTCTGCATTTCCAAGCTTTTCCTCGTCTGCTTTTTTCTTTTTTAAAACAGTATAACGGTAAGTCAGAGGAATACTGACTGCAAGAGTTACAACTACAGCAATTAAATAACCAACTTCCTGCACAGGAGCACCTCCTTATTTCGTTTTCATTGTGCGATTATTCATAGAATGAATGTATGTATCTTTTCATCCTAATTAACGAAACTACAACAGTTTGATTTTATACTGTTTTCCTAGTCATGTCAAGTGCATTGTCGTTACTTTATGTAAACTCGACGAAATATCTTCAAATGTAAACCCTTTTCTTAATAAATATTGATAGATTTTTTGTTTTTCTTTTTCTGTCATTTGAGAAGGATTTGCACATTTTTTTAAAATAAGCTTTTCAATGAGTTCTGTTTCTCCCTCTTCCCTTATATCTATCACCTGTTCTATGATTTCTCTATCAACACCCCTTTTATAAAGTTCTGCCTCTATTTGTCTCCTGCTCTTTGTATTTCCCTTATATTCCACATACCTTTTGGCATAAGCCTCATCGTTAATATAACCCCAGCCTTTCACATAGGCGACGGCTTCCTTGATGACATCCTCCTTATACTTGTCTGCCTCCAGCTTTTTTTGCAGCTCATATTCTGTCAAATCCCTTTTTTCCAATAAGTATAAGGCTCTGCGTTTTGCCCTCTTTGTTAAAATTTCCTCTGTAATTTTTTTATATATTTTCTCTTCCAGTTTTTGACCTTCTTTCAATGAAAAAATTTTAAGTTCGCTTTTATAAAGGCAAAAAGCGAACTCATCGTTTAAATAAACCTTATATTTTTTTCCAGAAGAAGGCTCAATTTTTGTAATAACCATTTATTCTTTCTCCGCCTTTTCCTCTTTTATCGTTT
>CANOLZ010000075.1 GCA_947567075.1 uncultured bacterium | reverse complement strand
CCCGACCTTTTGGTCCGTAGCCAAACGCTCTATCCAGCTGAGCTAAACGCACAAAGATAAAAATATAACTTACAACATGGTTTATTGTACAAGTATTTTCCAAAATTGTCAAGGGGGAAAGTATAGGAAAAGAGAAAAAGGTTTTAGCCGGAAAGAAAAGAAAGGTTTAGGGATTTTTTCCGGCTTTTACTATAGGGAAGACTTTTTTGAGAAATGATGAAATTTATTTAGAAACTCCACAGTCTCTTGTATTGCAATGGGGATTTTGGTATAAGTAGTTGCTCTGATATAAATAGTCTTCCTGACAGCGATTGTATAAGTATAGGAAGCAGCAAATACCGCCACATAAAAAGGTGAGGAAGAAAAAGCATAAGGCTACCCCAATATAAAACAATATATTCCCAGCAGTATTTTCTAATAGGGAAGTGAAGAAAGAAATCATAATAATGCCAGCGCCTCCAATGGCAGATATATTTCCACAGCAATTATAAGCTTCTCGAAATGCCCTAGATTTATCTGTCAGCATATTTGCTTTTAAGAGAGATAAAAGGGTAATAATTCCTACAGCAATCATAAACAAAAAGAAAAAGGGAAAATAAACAGTATTCATAATTCCATTGGCTAATAAGGAATAAATAATGAAAGCAAGAATCAATCCAATGACAATAATCGTGTAACAGTACTTAGAATTGTTTTTCATGTACATCCTCCGTTCCAAAGCAAATCAAATTTGCGGCGCTTCTATATAGTATATGCAAGTGGGAAAAAAAGGTTAGAGATGGATAGTTTATAAAAGGAAAAGAGTTTATTAAGAATTTTTTTTGGTTTTTCCATGACTGTTTTTTATTTTTGTTTACTATAATCCATAAATAAAGAATAGAGGAAAAGGCAGGTGAGGAGAGGCATTCTTGTATTGGAGCAGAAAGAAGCTCCATGATTTTGTATACAATGAACAGAACAAAGGGTATAATTCTCTATAATTAAATATTTACAAAAGCAGGAGGGATAAAATAATGGAAAAGAACCGTATTTTAATTGTAGAGGATGACAAGGAAATTAGGGATGGGATAGAAATATGTTTGAAAAATCAAGGATATGAAGTACTTAAGGCTTCGAATGGAAAGGAAGGATTAGATATTGTAAAACGGGAAAAGGTTCATCTTGCTATTGTGGATATTATGATGCCTGTCATGGATGGGATCACGATGATGATGAAAATTAGGGAAACCCATGATTTTCCTGTCATTATGCTGTCGGCGAAATCTGAGGAAGTAGACAAGATAATGGGATTAAATATGGGAGCGGATGATTATGTGACAAAGCCATTTACTACATTAGAGCTTTTGGCCCGCATTAATTCCCATCTTCGCAGGTATAAAAAATATTTGGCGGCAATTGATGAAAAGCCAGATGAGAAAATTCATGTTATTGGGGGATTAGAGTTGAATGAAGATACGGTAGAAGTCAGCGTGGACGGAAAACCAGTAAAAATGACTCCCATGGAATTCAAAATACTACAACTTCTTATGAAAAATCCAGGAAGAGTATTTTCAGCAGAAGAAATATACGAAAGGATTTGGAATGAAAAGGCAATTAATACAGATACCATTATGGTACATGTGAGAAAAATAAGAGAAAAAATTGAAATTAATCCAAAGGATCCAAAATATCTAAAGGTGGTGTGGGGTGTTGGATACAAAATTGAAAAACAATAAAAAAAGTTATATGATTGCAGGGATTTTACTCTCTTTAATTACCCTAGGTTTTATGGCGCTTTATCCAAATTTTGAGAAGCGAGCTTTCGAATTTTATGAAAGTCCATTAGAAGACTCGGATTTTATTCGGACACTGTTTAAAAGCAATTATATGTTGTATAGGGAAATTGCAGAGGCAAGGGAGGGAAAGAACCTTACTTATGATCAAATCTATTTCAATATAGTGGAGAAAACACCAGATAAGGATAATACTTCCTCTGATTTTGAAGGCAATCAAGAGGAAGCAGCACAATATATTGAAAATCAAAAGGATATATTAAATGAAGATTTAGAGGAAACAGATAGCTATAAAAATTTGTTTCAGAGAATGGATTATTGTGCCATTGATAAAGAAAGTGGGAAAGTAATAAAAAACTCCGATGGAAAACTGGAAGCTGTCATACTTTCAGATAAAGAGGAAAAAAATACATTACTAAAGGACTATATTTATTATATTGCTATTGAATATGATGAGAATGGATTAATCTCCAACTTGTCTGTACGCTGGAATGACTCAGATACATTATTAAAAATTGTACAAGGGATATCCAGGGAAAGTATTATGGGAAGTTACAGGAGGCATTTGACCATATGGAATGAGGAGGGAGAGTCTGATAGAAACATAGAAATAGAAGTAAACATGCCAAGAAATGCAGCTTTTGTATATGGAATAACACAAAAGCAGTGGAAGTCCATGGAAAGCCCAGGGTCAGACAGAAGGTACGGCTATTGGAACATGGCAGAAATGAACCGGTGGAGCCTTAGAACCGCATACATACAGTCAGGAGCTCTTGATGTTTACTTTGTCTTTTTGGCCGTAGCAGCCCTTGGGGCAGTTCTCCTTCCTAAGTATGCTTCTTTTATGTTATATAAAAGAAAAATATGTAGGCTGCCTTTAGAGATAAGCCTTATAGCTGCTGGTATGTTAATAGAAAGTGCCTATAATATTATCTTGGGCTTGATTATAAATACAAATAAAGGATATTATTATCAAGCTTTAGAAGGATTTTTTGGAACAGATGAATTCAATGTTTATTTTTTTGTAGGACTTTTCAATTTTGTCTGCCTATTTCTCCTTTTCGCAGTATGGTTTTATATGATAAGCTCTTTTGTACAAATAAAAGATATAGGAATCTGGGAATTTATAAAGAAAAGGAGTATTTTATATAAAGGGACAGAAAGGATAAAAAATTATGGGAAAAAAGGCTATAGAGATTTGACAAAGGTTGATTTAAGCAAAGAGACAAATGGGCTTTTATGGAGAATTGTTATTATAAATTTTCTCATTCTTACGGTTATCTGCTGCTTTTGGTTTGCAGGAATTGCAGCGCTTATTGTATACTCTTTTCTGCTTTTGATCTTTTTAAAAAAATATTTCATGGATTTGAAACATCAGTACGATCATTTGTTAAAGGCTACCAATGAAATTGCCGAGGGAAAATTGGATACATTCATTGAGAAAGACTTTGGAGTTTTTGAGTCTTTTAAAAATGAATTGAAGAAGATTCAGACTGGGTTTAAAAAGGCTGTGGATGATGAGGTAAAAAGCCAAAGGATGAAGACGGAGTTAATAACAAATGTATCCCATGATTTAAAAACGCCTTTGACTGCAATGGTCACATATATTGACTTGCTAAAGGAAGAAAATATTACAGAGGAGCAAAAAAAAGAGTATATTGATATATTAGAGAGAAAAGCATTGAGGCTAAAAGTGCTCATTGAGGACTTATTTGAGGTGAGCAAGGCATCTAGCAAAAATGTTAATTTGGATATTCAGGATGTGGATGTCATGAATTTAGTTAGGCAAGTTAGTCTAGAGTTGGAAGATAGCTTAAGGGAAAGAGAGCTTCAACTAAAGTGGAAACTGCCAGACAAAAAGATTATACTTCCTTTGGATAGCCAGAAAACCTATCGGATTTTTGAAAATCTTTTTGGCAATATTGCTAAATATGCCATGAAAGGAACGAGAGTTTATATTCAAGGCAATGCTTTAAAAAATGGAATTTATATAGAAATTAAAAATATTTCTAGCAGCGAATTGGATATAAACCCACAAGAATTAACCGAAAGATTTGTAAGAGGGGATAAGTCAAGAAATACGGAAGGATCAGGACTTGGCCTAGCCATTGCAAAAAGTTTGGTAGAGCTTCAAAATGGGAAGATGGACATAGATATTGATGGTGATTTATTTAAGGTAGTTCTTATATGGTAGAAACTAGTGGGGAGTTACAATGAATTGTTTTGTAACATCCCCTTTTCCATTTTAGAAAAGCATGATATGATAGTACCGTGCAAAAAATATTGTTATAAATAATTGAACCTTTTTGCAGCCAGGCAGGAATGGAGGTTTTCTATGAGAAAAGAAGAGTTTATGGATGGTTTAAAAAATGCTTTGACTGGAGAGGTGAGCCAAAGGGTATTAATGGAAAATTTAAATTATTATGAAGATTATATTGTTATTGAAATGCGAAAAGGAAGAAAGGAGGAAGAAGTATTGGAGGAGCTGGGAAACCCCAGATTAATAGCAAAAACAATTATTGATATGAATTCAGAAACACATGGTGTAGCTAGGAGCTATTATGACGAATATGAGCAGGAAGATGTAGAAAGAGGGACTGGGAGGAATATGTTTTTTATTACTGGTTGGAAGGCTAAAGTTATTTTTGCCGCAGCTGTCATTGGAATGATATGTATTTTTGGAATGGTTCTGTCATTTTTACTGCCCTTTTTGTCAATTCTTATTTGCACTGCTCTTGTATTGGCCATTGTGAGGCGCATGATGAATTAACAAAATGAATAAATGGAGATAAGGAAATGAGCAGAAATAGAAAAAAGAAACAAAAAAATATTCCTTTGGAAGTAATGAATTCGTTAAAAAAGATTCTTCAATTGGATGCAATGGTGTATATTTTTCTCATTCTTTGTATTTTTCCCTTCTATTATCAGAATAAGTATTATAATATGGGAGAAGCAAAGTATTTATTTTTTCGATATGTGTCCACTGTATGTTTGGGTATTTTTGCAGCACTCTGGATTTTACACCTTATTATTGGCTTAAAGAATAGTACAGAAAAAAGAAGACCTTCTGTTACGGACTGGTTTGTCCTAGCCTATGGAGGGGCAGTATGGATATCTTATTTGTTTTCCCATTATAAAGAAACGGCGTTATGGGGATATGGTGGCTGGTATGTTGGACTGGTGACACAGATGTTTTTTGTGCTTATCTATTTTTTTGTGTCTCGTTTTTGGGTAAAAAATAAAATTCTCCTTATTGCAGGAAGCTTAGTGGCTTCTATTGTATTTCTTCTTGGGGTTATGCATCGATTTTTATTGGATCCATTGGAATTGTATTTACAGTTAGACAGCTTTTACTATCCTTTATTTTTATCAACCATTGGACAGGCTACCTGGTATTCCAGCTATTTATGTACTGTGTTTCCCATTGGACTTTATTTCTATTGGAATGGAAAGGAAACTTGGGAAAGAATTTTTGGAGGGTGGTTTACAGTAATAGGATTTGCCACAATGGTAACACAAAACAGCGATAGTGCCTTTATAGGGTTTTTACTTATATTATTTGTCTTCTTCTGGTTTTCATTTTCCTCTAATACATACTTTAAGAGATTTTTAGAAATTCTTCTCATGGGACTGATTACCTTTCGATGTATAGGAATTTTACAAATAATTTTTTCAGAAAGAACAGTGGAATTGGAACCTCTTTCTATTTTTGCATCCCAAAGTCCTTTTATGATGATTCCTTTAATCTTTATTGGGGTTTTCTATTATTATGTATGTAAGATGGAAAGAGGGGGGAAATGGGAAGTTCAACAATATCAAAAAGTGCGGAAAGTATTTTTGTGGATATTGGTAGCAAGCCTTCCTGTTTCTGTCGTATTCATTTATTTGGTTACGACAGGTTCTTTGGAGAGCTTAAAGGGAGTGGGCTATCTAAATTTTGATAAATATTGGGGAAATGCCAGGGGATTTACGTGGATGTTTACTGCAGACTTATTTGCGCATCTTCCCTTGTTTAATAAAATATTTGGCGTGGGGCCAGACTGTTATGCTCCTGCTGCATTGGATTTTCGTCCTGACGCCCTACGGGCCCAGTGGGGAAATGATGTCCTCACAAATGCCCATAACGAATGGTTTACAGCATTAATTTTCTTTGGTGTTGTAGGGTTTATAGCCTATGGAGGAATTTTTATATCAGGTATTGTAAGATTTGTAAAAAAAGCTTGGAAGGAACCTTTTTTAGTAGCTTTAACAGCCTGTATTCTAGGTTATATGGGACATAATTTTTTCTGTTATCAGCAAGTAGTGTGCACACCCTTTATATTTCTATTTCTTGGAATTGGAGAGGGAATTTTAAGAAAAGAAGTAAAGAAGAAAGAGTAAGGCAGCGCCATTTTTATGGCGCTGCCTTCATTTAATGAAATTCATGTCCGAAAATTGTTTTTTTTGCTTTAGGATAAAGGAAACCAATAGTTGGACATGCTCTAAAATGAGATAAAATAAAACATATGTCCCGGTAGGGGAACTACCGGGACACGATGAGGGGAGTATAAATAATTAATAAGGGGTTATAAATGTAAAAAAGAATTTTTGAAGGGTAAATCCTTTTTACAAGTTATATTATAATATGTTGTGGTAAAAATTGCAAGATATAAAATAAGAAATATGTATATTTTTTTTTAAATCGAGCAATAATATGCTTGTAACAAAAAATCTCTAGGAGGTAATGAATCATGGCAAAAGATTTTGAAAACAAAAACAACCAGCAAAATCAAAACAAACAGAACAATCAGAATAAGGCTAACAATAGCAGTAAGGACAACAGCAAAGACAGCAGCAAAGATAGTGACAGCAAGAATTGCAATTACTAAGATAAGACGAATAACAAAAGGCGGCAGTGTTCACTGCCGCTTTTTTGTACTTTTTAGGGAATTTTATTGACACCTTAGATAAGATTGGGGAATATGATATAAAAGAAAGAAAAAATAAGGAAAGTGGGGGGTTTCCCTATGAATATTAATATGATCCCAGCAAAAGATCTGGATTATTATATTGGACAAAATGATTTTGTCATTATTGACTTAAGAAGAAAGGAAGAATATGAGGAGTCCCATATCCTATCTGCCATAAATATTCCATACGAGGAGTGGGAAGAACAATTTCCCAATCTAGATTACAAAAAACAGTACATCCTATATTGTGAAAGAGGAGGAAGCAGCCTTTTAGCAGCAAAGGAGCTGTTAAAAAATGGATATCACATTTTATCTGTGATTGGAGGATTTCAAGCATATAGGGGAAATAAGAAAACAAGTAATTTATAAAAGGTAGCCATTGACAGTAAGAGGGGACTAATTTAATATATTATATTAGAAGTAATTGGATAGGAAGGCAAGAGACGTATGAGAAAATTTGAATTGATCGTGCCATGTCATTTTGGAACGGAAGCAATGCTAAAAAAAGAAATTATAAACTTAGGATATAAGGTCAGTCAAGTTGAAGATGGAAGGGTCACCTTTTTCAGTGATGAGGAAGGGGTTGCCAGGGCAAATATTTTTTTAAGAACAGGCGAACGGGTTCTCATAAAAGTAGCCTCTTTTATTGCAACAACCTATGAACAGCTGTTTGAAAAAACAAAGGAAATCCCATGGGAAAGTTATATTCCACAAGATGGAAAATTCTGGGTTTCCAAAGCTGCCAGCATAAAAAGTAAGCTTTTTAGTCCCTCGGATATTCAGTCTATTATGAAAAAGGCAATGGTAGAAAGTATGAAAAAGGTGTATGGCATTTCCTGGTTTCAAGAGGATAAGGAGAGCTATCCATTAAGGGTTTTTATAAAAAACGATAGAGTTACTATTGGGCTGGATACGACTGGGGAATCTCTCCACAAAAGGGGCTACAGAAAGCTTGTCAGTAAGGCTCCTATTGCAGAAAACCTGGCAGCCGCCCTTCTAATGCTGACTCCATGGAATAGGGATAGGATTTTAGTAGATCCCTTTTGCGGGAGCGGTACAATACCAATTGAAGCAGCATTAATGTCAGCAAATATAGCTCCTGGGATGAACCGTTCCTTTCGGGCAGAAACTTGGACAAACCTTATAGGGGAAATACATTGGAAGAGAGGATTAGATGAAGCAAAAGAGAGGATAAACTTGCCAGATAAAACAGATATTCAAGCATATGATTTTGATTACAATGCAGTAAAATCTGCCAGAGAGAATGCAAGGCTGGCAGGGGTAGATAAGCTGATACATTTCCAGCAAAGACCAATAAGGGAGTTAAATCACCCAAAAAAATATGGATTTATTATGACCAATCCTCCTTATGGAGAGAGATTGGAGGAAAAAGAAGGGCTTCCAGCATTGTACAGGGAATTAGGGGAGGGGTTAAGCCGTTTAGACAGCTGGTCAGCATATATTATTACAGCTTTTGACCAGGCAGAAAAGTATATAGGAAAGAAAGCTGTAAAAAATAGAAAAATATATAATGGAATGATAAAAACATATTTTTACCAGTTTCCAGGACCAAAACCACCAACAAAGAGGGAAAGGCATGGGCATAAAGATGAAAAGAAGTAAAAAGACGAAGAGGAAACAGTGGAAGAAGATTTCTCTTATTTGTATTGTATTTGCATGCATTGCAACAGGAGTTATGTTATTATTTATAGATACAAAAGAGGAGGAATTGGTAGAATCAGGAAATTTTGAGAAAGATTTTCTTATAGAAAATAGTGGAATAATTATAGACGACGGAATAGAAAAAATGACCGATTATCTATGTATACCTCTTCCTGAAACAGTAGGAGAAGATCAGGTTGCCATTGAAGATATATACATAAATAAAGTGGCAGCAGTAGAAATTGAAGGAGTAGATTCAAATTTTTATAAAAACGCTTATCTTTTGGGAAGCAGCGCTCATTTGGAAGATGTGCGTTATGGGTATGCGAACAGGAAGGCTCGCATTGAGCTTGTCCTTGACGGAATTTATGAACATGAGGCTGTTTTTCAAGATGGATATTTATATATTAAGTTTATACCTTCCAGAGAAATCTATAATAAAATTGTTGTAGTAGATGGGGGCCACGGAGGAAATGATGGGGGGACGTCAGGATATGGGCAGCAGGAAAAAGAAGTGGTTTTGGATATTATTTTACGCCTAAAGGAAATGTTAGATCAAACGGATATAAAGGTATATTATACAAGATTAGAGGATACCAAACCTTCTTTTCAGGACAGGGTAGATCTGGCAAATTTATCCAGGGCAGATCTATTTGTCAGTATTCATATTAATGGGGATAGTCATTCAAAAAGTTCCAGTGGCACAGAGGTACTTTATAACGAGAGTTTCTTCACTCCCAAATTTGGGAGTAAGGAGTTTGCCCAGATAATTCAGGAAGAACTTGTAAGAAGCTTAGGAAGTAGAGATAGAGGCATTGTCATTGGAGATGAGATTGCCTATATTGTAAGACGCGCTACAGTTCCAGTAGCTTTGGCGGAAATAGGATTTTTGACCAACAAGGAGGAGGCCCTTCTCATTGCAAAGGAATCTTATAAGCAGCAGGCAGCCCAAGGAATTTACAATGGAATTTTAAGAGCCTTTGAAGAAAGGGATGAGATTAGCAAACAAAAGATAAATGAAGAATGGAATACTAGAGAAGAGGAGGTGGAAAATGAGGAGTAAAATAATATTTGCTACAGGGAATGAAGAAAAGATGAAGGAAATCCGTATGATTTTAGGGTGTGGAGAAATTACCTCTTTAAAAGAGGAGGGGATAGAAACACATATTGAGGAGAATGGATCAACTTTTGAGGAGAATGCATTAATAAAGGCAAGAATCATTGGAAAGCAGACAGGTAAAATTACTATGGCTGATGATTCTGGCTTAGAAATTGACTATTTAAACAAGGAACCTGGTATTTATTCAGCCCGTTATGGTGGAGAGGATACTCCTTATTCTATAAAAAATAAAATGCTTTTAGACCGTTTAAAAGGGGTGGAAGATGAAAAGAGAACAGCAAGATTTGTATGTGCTATAGCGGTAGTTTTTCCAGACGGAAGGGAAATAACGGTCAGCTCTTCAGTGGAAGGACAGATTGGATATGAGGAAAGGGGGCAGCATGGTTTTGGCTACGATCCAATCTTTTATGTACCAGAATATGGATGCACTATGGCGCAAATGAAACCAGAAGAGAAAAATAAAATAAGTCACAGAGGGAAGGCACTGAGAGAAATGAAAAAACAGCTGCAAAAATCAGAGCCTTTTTCATCTCTTTGGCAAGAAAGGCATGAATAAAAAATGAAAATAATGATTGTAAGTGATACACACAGAAATCATGACAACTTAAAGCTGGCTCTTGAAAAGGAAAAACCAATTGACCAAATGATTCACTGCGGTGATTCTGAAGGGGCAGAATATATTATTGAGGAAATAGCCAAATGCCCTTTAGAAATTGTTCTTGGAAACAATGATTTTTTTTCAGATTTAGATAGAGAAAAGGAATTCCAAATTGGAAAGTATAAAGTATGGCTCACCCATGGGCATTCCTATGGAGTAGCAATAGGAATAGAGCGAATTAAAGAGGAGGCTGTTGCAAGAGGAGTGGATATTGTCATGTTTGGGCACAGCCATAAACCCCTTGTAGATATTTCCCAAAATATTATTGCTGTTAATCCTGGAAGTTTATCTTATCCTAGACAGGAGGGAAGAAAACCTTCTTTTGTTATAATGGAATTAGATAAGGAAGGAGAGGCCCATTTTCAGATTCAATATTTATAAAGGGATGTGTAAGGCTATAAAATTTGAGACAGAGGCGTTTTTATTTGTTGAAAATCATGGAACATTCAATAAATGAGAAAATAAATGTTGACAAGCAGAGGAGAGTATTATATAATATGACTTGCGTCACGGTAAAATATTCAAGAATGCTTTTGAAACTTAAACTATGTAGTTAACAAATAGTGACGACAATCGGGGTGTGGCTCAGCTTGGCTAGAGCGCCTGGTTTGGGACCAGGAGGTCGCAGGTTCGAATCCTGTCACCCCGATGAAAAATGCGGGTGTAGTTCAATGGTAGAACACTAGCCTTCCAAGCTAGATACGTGGGTT
>CANOLZ010000074.1 GCA_947567075.1 uncultured bacterium | reverse complement strand
GCCTATATGAGATAAACAACTATATGTTTTATTTCTGGTATCGTTTTCTACCTTTTCATATGTCCTATATTACTTCTGGCAAAATGCCCTTTTTCTACCAACGGTTTGTAGAGGATCGTCTAGACTCTTACATGGAACAAGTTTTTGCAAAAATATGTATGGATTATTTATCTCTTTACTGTCCTTTTCTGCCTATGGAAATTGCCCAAATTGGCTCTTGGTGGGATCAGTCTCCCCTTTCTAAAGAGTCCCTTTATATTCCTATTGTGGCTGTTGATTTTGAAGAAAATCAAGCTCTCTTTGCTTCCGTAAGCTATTCTGCTTTAATGGATGTAGAAGATTATATAAAAATAAAAAAAGCGAGCCTCCATTTTACATCTATGAAAGCTCGTTATTATTACTTGTTTAGCTGCAAGGGGTTTACAAAACAGCTCCAGCATCTTGCTGCTAAAGAAAATGTTTTTCTCTTTCTTTTACCAGACCTTTATGCCTAATTCCCAGATGAATCTTTTCTTTTTTCTTTTACAATGCCTTTTTCTATGAGGAAAACTGGTTTGTAAGATAATTTTGACTTCCTTAATCCTTCAGAACCTGTGTCCTCTTCCCTGTTAATGTACTTATAAGAGGACAATTCATGCTGGGCAAATTGTTGATTGATCATAGGATAAGCCCCTTGTATTTCTGCAAAAGCCTTCTCTATATGAACGACAAATGTATCTTTATTTGCCTCCTCCCCTATTGTAAAGGCTACTACTTCTCCATCTATTCGAAGCACACCTCCTATTAATTCCAATTCTTCAAATAGTCTAAGGGCATTAAAGGTAACACAGACTTCTGCCATTTTATCTTCTTCATCCTCCTGACAGTTTTTATTTCTCCACTTTAATGCCATTTGAAAACAGTCTTCCACATTTTCTTGTTTTAAAGGCTCATAGCTCCATTGATTTTTTGCCTTAAATACATTAATATGGTTTCTTTTGGAATGAAGCTTTTTTCCTGATAATGTAATAAGTTTTTCTGATTCATAAATATAATCTGCAACATCTCTGTCATAAGTTATTTCAAAAGTATCTGGAAACCATTCCTCCAACATGGAAAACTTATCTTCTGTCACTAAGTACATTAGAAAATCCTTCCCTGTTTCTTGGAAATGTTCCCTTAATAAAAGAACTGCTCCCTTCACATCCCCATTTCCGCATGGAAAGGTCACTGCCTCCTTCCCCTCCCTTATGGCAAGAAAAACAAGGGTATCTAAAATAACTGTATATTGGGTAGGGTACTGCCTAGACCATAAATATAGGTTTGCAAAGGTAAATTCACAGTTCATAGGCTGTTCTTCCCTAAAATATTTTTCAATGATTTCTTTATCTTCCAGTTCAATCTTTTTCCATTTAATGTCCATACCTGTCCTTTCTTTCTCTTACTTTGGTTCCTCAAACTGCATTTCATACAAATGTTTGTAAATTCCTTTCTTCTTTAGCAGCTCTTCATGGGATCCTTGTTCTTGAATTCCATCCTCTGTGAGAACGACTATTTTTTTTGCATTTCGTATTGTGGAAAGGCGATGGGCAATGACAAATGTAGTCCTGCCCTTTGCAAGTTCTTCCAAAGACTTCTGGACAACTCTCTCACTCTCATTATCTAGTGCCGATGTAGCCTCATCGAAAATTAGAATGGACGGGTTTTTCAAAAATACTCTGGCAATGGACAGTCTTTGCTTTTGACCTCCTGACAGCTTGACTCCCCTTTGTCCAATATCTGTAGCATATCCATCTGGAAAGCCCATAATAAAATCATGGGCGTTAGCCCTCCTGGCCGCTTCAATTACTTCTTTATCCGATGCATCCAGTCTTCCATAGCGAATATTTTCCAATATCGTCCCTGCAAATAAATAAACATCTTGTTGTACAATCCCAATGTTTTCCCTCAAGCCTTTTAATTCCATATCCCGAATATCCATTCCGTCAATCTGTATTTGTCCTCCTGTCACATCATAAAATCGGGGAATTAAACTGCACATCGTTGTTTTTCCAGCTCCAGAGCTTCCTACAATTGCTAAATACTCACCTTCCTCCACTTCTAAGTTCAAGTGGTTTAATACCTTCTCCTTGTCACTTTCATAGCAGAAAGATACTTCCCTAAAAGAAATTTGTCCCTTTAGTCTTCCAGGATTCATAGCATTTTTCTTATCTTGAATGTCTGGCTCAATAGATAAAATCTCTTCAAATCGTTCAAATCCAGCATAACCATTTTGAAACTGTTCTGTCAATGCCACCAGCTTTTTGATAGGCTCTGTAAAATTATTGATATATAGAAGAAAAGTGACTAAGTCTGCAACAATGAGCCTCCCTTCCATAATATGCCATGCCCCTGCAACTAAAACTCCAATGGTTACCATGGTAATCAAGGCTGTCAGCCCTGAATGATATGCTGCCATATATCTATAGCTTTCCCTCTTTGCATTCACAAACTTATTATTTCCCTTATGGAACTTTTTTAATTCCATTTCCTCATTGGCGAAAGATTTTACAACCCGTATTCCAGACAAATTATCTTCAATTTGACTATTTAAAGCTGCAATTTTTTCCCTGTTTTTCCAAAAAGCCCTCTTCATCTTTTTATTTAAAGAAAATGCATAAAGAAACAGAATAGGAATAAATGCAAAAGCTACAAAGGTCATATTCCTGTTTATGTGAAATAAAATAAAAAAGGACCCTATAAACTTTATAATGGATATAATGACATCTTCAGGCCCATGGTGTAAAAGCTCACTAATATCAAATAAATCGGAGGTAATCCTGCTTAATAAATATCCAACCTTCTGATTGTCATAAAAAGCAAAGGACAATTTCTGGTAATGTCCAAATATTTCCTTGCGCATATCTGCCTCAATATTAGCCCCCACCATATGGCCATAGTAGGTAATAAACATGTTGCAAATACATTCAAGAACCACAAGCCCCATCATAAAAGCGCCCAGCTTTAAAATCATAGAAAAAGCAGCCTGGGCTTCCAGAATAACAACTTGTTCTGTAATAAAACGAACAATTAAGGGTATCACTAACGTGACACCCGAACCTACGATAGCAAATCCTAAATCTGCAAAAAATAACCCTTTATATGGTTTATAATAAGAAATTAACTTTTTTATATTACTCGTTTTCATCTGACTTTTTTAAATCCTTCTAGTTCACAAAAAATCTTTATTTTCGGATACCCTTGTATCACTAAGTAGTGTGAAACCGCTCTACTAATTGTTTTAGCAATAGCGCCTGACTGGACAACTCCTGGGTAGCTGCTGCGCTTTCCTGAGTGGCGTTGCTGTTAGACTGGGCCACACTAGCCACCTGGTGTATTCCTGTTGTCACTTCCTCTACGGATTTTGCCTGTTCACTTGCTGCATCGGTAATGAGCTTCACTGCATCAGTGACTTCATGGGTCATATCTATGAGAGTCTGGAGCAGCTCAGCCACATTGTTGGCTAACTGGCTGCCACTATTCACTGCTTGGAAAGATTGAGAAACCAATGCTTCTGTGTCTTTAACTGCTTCTGCGCTCTTATTGGCTAGATCACGGACTTCATCTGCAATGACTGCAAATCCTCTTCCACTTTCCCCTGCATGGGCTGCCTCTACAGACGCATTAAGGGCCAGAAGATTCGTCTGAAATGCAATATCTTGTACTCCCTTTGATACTTCCACAATTCCAGAAGAACTGTCTATAATTTGATCCATTGCCTTAAGGAGCTCCTTCATCTGTTCTCCACATTGGTTAATTTTTTGACGTACTTCCTCTACTTTACTCCTTGCATGTTTTGCATTGAATTCTGACTGAGACGCCTGGTGCAAAATAGCCTTCACTTCTTCCTCCAGCTCTTCCATTGTCCCTACTTCCTCTGAAGAACCGTCCACTAACATCTGGGTACTTTCTGAAACCTGCCCCGCATTGGCTGCCACTTGATCGGCGCTGTTGTTAATAATATGTATTGTATCATTTAAAGAAACAATCACTGCATTTAATGAATGTTCTATTTCTACAAAATCTCCATGGAATTCCACATTGCTCTTTATGTCCAGATTCCCCTCTGCCACCTCTTTTAGCTGACGGCGGATCTCATAAATGTACTCTCCCAGCTTCTGAATGGTGAAACGAAGATTGTCCGCCAAAGAGCCCATTTCATCCTTTGAATGGTAAGTAACATGAACGGAAAGATGTCCCTGGGCTATTTCACCCATGTAGCCTTCTATCTGTTGAATTGGTTTTAAAATTTTGCGGCGGATAACCTTTCCTATAACAAAAATACATACCAGGTTCACAAGGCACACGACAACTGTCAGCACTTTTATTTGGTTGATTCCCCTTTGAGTAAAATTTTCTGCTGCCTCCACCACTTCGTTGGTCAATGCAAAAAATGTTTCACTCTTTTCCAAAAGCTCATTTAAATGATGTTCATCCTTCTTAGACTCCAAAGCTGGCAGAATCTCCTTTTCCCAACACTCCTTTACCTGGGTCATTTTTTCTTGAAAGGCCCTGTCTTTTTCCTTTGGCAGCTCTAACTCTTTATCGCCTTCCATAAGACCTTGAATAATCTTATCAACATTCATACGTATTTCATCAATCGGCTGATCCATTATATGGAGCTTTATAATTCTCTGAACTCCTCCCCGTACCATTCCGCTATAATTTACTACCCGTCCATTATCACTATTTTGGCTTAAAAGTAAAAAGATCAAATAGGTTCCCAGCAAACTACATCCAGTCAGTACAGCTAATGATCGAAATACTAGCTTTTGTATACTCAAAATATGTTCCCTGCCTTTCCTCCCTATTTTATTCCATCCACATAAAAATAGGCATTTTTTTATATGAAGTATACCACTAATTCCTTTTACTGGCAATAGTTAATAAACGAGTCTCATAGTCCTCTCTCCTCTAAGCGAGAGAGCTTACGAGCCTGATCAGCAGCAATCAGACTGTCAATCATTTCAAATAACTCCCCATCCATAACTGCATCCAGCTTATGAAGGGTTAGCTTAATTCTATGATCGGTTACTCTTCCCTGAGGGAAATTATAAGTTCTAATTTTCTCTGATCGGTCTCCAGTGCCTACTTGACTGCGGCGCAGTTCTGCCTCTGCGTCATGCTGCTTTTCCTGTTCCAGCTCATACAGCTTAGCCCGAAGAACCTTTAAAGCTTTTTCTTTATTTTTTAGCTGGCTTTTCTCATCCTGACAGGAAATTACAATACCTGTTGGAATATGCGTGAGGCGAACGGCTGAATCTGTTGTATTCACACATTGTCCTCCATTGCCTGACGCCCGAAATACATCAAATTTACAATCGTTCATATCGATTTCTATATCTACGTCTTCTACTTCTGGCATAATAGCAACCGTAATTGTAGACGTATGTATCCTTCCTCCTGATTCCGTCTCTGGCACCCTTTGTACTCTGTGGACACCGCTTTCATATTTTAACTTTGAATATGCACCCTGTCCAGAGATCATGAAGCTAACAGACTTCATTCCTCCAATACCAATCTCATCCATACTCATTGTTTCTACCTTCCAACGGTTTCTCTCCCCAAAACGTACATATACCCGATACATCTCTGCTGCAAATAAAGCTGCCTCATCCCCCCCTGCTCCTGCTCTTATCTCCACAATAACGTTTTTCTCATCATTGGGATCCTTTGGCAGAAGGAGAATTTTTATTTCATGCTCCAGTTCCAGAAGACGCTTTTTAGCTTCATTCCATTCTTCCTTTGCCATCTCCCGCATCTCCTCATCATTTTCCTCCTCTAAAAGAGCCAGGCTGTCTTCAATATCCTGTCTACACTTTTTATATTCCTTATATTTTTGAACAATAGGAGCTAAATCACTTTGCTCTTTCATTAACATGCGAAATCGCTCTTGATCATTGGCAACGGTAGGCTCATTTAATTCCCCCATAATTTCTTCATATCGAATCAATAAATCTTCTAATCTGTCTAACATTTCTTTCCCCATTTCTGCACTTCTTATTTACCTTTTTTTCCTGTTTTGTGCTCCAGTGCAAACACAAACTATCCTATTTCCATTATTTACAAATTCCATATTTTCCATAGATAATCCTGTTTTGCCCTCCTAAATCTTTGACACAGGAAATATCCTCATATCCATATTTCTCCATTATGGAAATGACCTCTTCCCCTTGATCATATCCAATCTCAAAAAACATCCAGCCTCCCTTCTTTAAAAATCTTCTTGCCTCTTTTCCAATACGTCGATAAAAGGAAAGCCCATCTTCTCCTCCATCTAATGCCAAAAAAGGCTCATAATCCCTAACCTCCTCCATTAATTCCCCTAACTCTTCCTTTTTTATATAAGGAGGATTGGAGACAATAATATCATACTTCCCTTCTATTTTTTGGAACAGATCGCTCTCAATGAATTCAACATCCAGCCCTAGTCTTTTTTTATTTTCTCTGGCCACTGTCAAAGCATCTTGTGAAATGTCACTGGCCTTTGCAATAATCTTTCTTTTATAATGTGCAATACTTAAAATAATACACCCAGAACCAGTACACATATCTAAAACCGCCATTTCATCTTGTACTTTCTTTAAAACTTCTTCTACTAAGCACTCTGTATCCTGTCTAGGAATAAGCACATGTTCATTTACAAAAAATGGAAGTCCCATAAATTCCTGGCTTCCTATCATATACTGTAATGGTCTATGGGTTGCCCGCTCTTTAATAGCTTCTTTGTATTTCTCTTCCTCATCTTCCCCCATACTTTTCTCGCCTCTTACTATCAGCTGTCCTCTGTCCAAATGGCAAATATGCTCCAGTAAACGCCCTGCGTCCCACCGGGCATCCGCAATGTTGTTCTCCTCCAGTATTCTCTTTCCATATACATATGCTTCCTTATATTGCATTTTCTTCTGTCCTTTCCACCCCCTTGGCTGAGTCAAATCTTTCCTGAAAATAAGCCTTCCAGTCAAAAACTTTTTCCACTGCTGCAATAGCTACCTCAATCATCTGGTCATCTGGCTCCTTTGTCGTTAATCTTTGAAGCCATAGCCCTGGAGCAGAAAGAATATTCACAATCCAATTATCTTTTTTTCCTGCCAATCGGATGATTTCATAAGAAACCCCTGCAATAAAAGGAATGAGTACTACACGCAGTCCCATTTTCAAGAAAGGATTTTCTACTTTAATGAAAAAAAAGAACAAAATGCTCACTACCATTACAAAGAGCATAAAACTCGTTCCACATCTCTTATGCTCTTTGGAGCTCTTCCTTACATTATCTACGGTCAGGGGATATCCCCTTTCAATGCAGCTAATGCATTTATGCTCTGCTCCATGATACTGATATACTCGTTTAATATCTTTCATCAGCGAGATGAGAAATACATATCCAATAAATATAGTAAGCCGTAAAATTCCTTCCAAAATTGCAATTACTCCATGGGAATCTATAAATCTGCCTAAAAAAGCGGAGATTATATATGGAAGAATCATAAAAAGTCCAATTGCCGCCAAAACAGAAAGGAAAATCCCAAATCCCATAAAAACAGATTCTGCCCTCTCTCCTAATACTTTCTCCACCCAGCTTTCCCTTCTTTTCTCCTTATTACTCTCCTCCTCATCCTCATAAAAGGAAGCGGAGTAAGATAATATTTTCATTCCCAGCACTAAGGAATCTATAAAATTAAAAACTCCCCGCACAAAAGGAATTTCTGTTAATTTCTTGTTCGGGGCAATGGTTTTATATTCATCTGTCATTACTTCTATTGTATGATCTGGCTTTCGGACTGCCACCGCATACTGTTCTTTATTTTTCATCATCACTCCTTCGATGACTGCCTGTCCCCCAATGCCGCAAGATCCATTTTTCACTTTTTTCATCCCTGCCATCCATTCTTCCAGTATTTTCCTTGTCCAGGAAATGCTCTTTTTATTATACAGCAAAACAGGCTGAGATTCTTCAACCCCAACCCTTACATAAGATATGGCTTAATTGTCCACGCCATATTTCTTGTTAAACTTGTCAATGCGTCCATGTGCCTGAGCCGTTTTCTGCTGGCCCGTATAAAAGGGATGACATTTGGAACAGATTTCAACATGAATGTCTGGCTTTGTAGACCCTGTCACAAAAGTGTTCCCACAATTGCATGTAACCGTTGCCTGATGATAATTGGGATGGATTCCTTCTCTCATTTTTATTTCACCTCTTTATATACAAGTATCTGTCTTTTATTTTTACATAGCTTGTTTATTTTATCATAGCTTACTTATTTTCGCAAGCCTTTTTTCTACTATTAAAAATTTATCTTTTTTATCATTTCCACAAACTCTTTATTATTTTTTGTCTTAACAAAAAGATCCAAAATTCTTTCCACCGCTTCCTCTGGCTTCATCCCATTTAAAGCCTTTCTCATAATATTCATTCCTTCCAGCTCCTGGGCATTTAGTAATAAGTCCTCTCTTCTTGTTCCAGACTTTGGAATGTCAATGGCGGGAAATATCCTTTTTTCAGAGAGTTTTCTATCCAATACTATCTCCATATTTCCTGTTCCTTTAAATTCCTCATAGACAACATCATCCATTTTACTTCCTGTCTCCACAAGAGCAGATGCCAATATAGTCAGGCTTCCCCCTTCCCGCATGTTCCTCGCTGCTCCAAAAAACCGCTTAGGCATATGAAGGGCTGCAGGATCTAAACCTCCAGATAAGGTTCGGCCGCTGGGAGGAACGGTTAGATTATATGCCCTTGTGAGCCTAGTAATACTATCTAATAAAATCATAACGTCTTTTTTATGTTCTACTAATCTTTTTGCCCTCTCAATGACCATCTCAGATACTCTCTTGTGGTGTTCTGGAAGCTCATCAAATGTGGAATAAATCACTTCCACATTTTTTCCTTCAATTGCCTCTTTAATATCGGTCACTTCCTCTGGCCGCTCGTCTATGAGAAGAATAATCATATGCATTTCTGGATTGTTCTGTTTAATGGATTTTGCAATAGCCTTTAATAAAGTTGTTTTTCCTGTCTTTGGAGGGGATACTACCATCCCCCTCTGCCCCTTTCCTACAGGAGAAATCAAATCCATAATTCTCATAGGAAGGTTTTGTCCCCCTGTCTCAAGATGCAGCCGTTCATTGGGAAAAACAGGCGTCATATCCTCAAAATTATACCTTTTTGCAGCCTCATTGGGATGAAAGCCATTAATAGATTTAATATAAAGCAGGGCACTGAATTTCTCTGTCTGGGTTTTCACTCTCGTATTCCCTACGACAATGTCTCCTGTCTTTAAATTGAATCTTCGTATTTGGGAAGGAGCCACATATACATCATTCTCTCCTGGGAGATAATTGGCGCAACGAATAAATCCGTATCCATCAGGGAGAACTTCCAATATTCCATTCGCTGTAATTCCGCTGTCCAAAGCTTCCTTCTCCGCTGAAACTTCTAGATGAGCTATGTTCTCCTTTTTATTCTCTTCCTCCTCATCTCTCTTAAGCATTGCATCCACTAATTCTTGCTTTTTCATAGATGAGATATGTTTCATCCCCCTTGTCTTTGCTATGTCCTTCAATACAACCAATGATAATGACTCATATTTTTCTCTCATATACATACCTATGCATTTCCCAAGCTTCCCTGGAAAACAGCCCTGTTTGATCCGCAAAAAAAGTGGGCGTCTGCTCATTTTCCTTTCCTTCATTTTTTAAAGCGGTTCAGTCTATATTTAATTCAATATATGTGGAATTTATAATTAGAATTGATGTGCCGTCTGGATAAGCCTTACAGCAGCAGATGAATAACTTTGAATCTTCAAACGATTTATAATCATAAATTATACAACGGTTTTTTATAAAAAACAAGGGCATTCCCTTGATTTCATAAAATAAATATTATATGATAGGCATGAATCACATACTCATTGTTCTTTCAATACTTATATGGATTTAAGATATGAACATCAGAAAGGCGCCTATGAAAAATCACTTATGGAATAATAAGCCGTATCATTCACTAGACTACCATTTACAAGAAAAGTTTGGGGAAAAAATCTATAAAATTTCTCTAAATGCCCGTATGACCTGCCCAAACAGAGACCATTCCATTGGCTCTAGAGGATGTATTTTTTGCAGCCAAGGAGGCAGTGGAGATTTTGCCGGCTCCCCCTCTTTCTCTATCTACCAGCAAATTGAGGAAGGAAAGAAATATTTTCTAGATTCTCCTAAAAATACAGGAAAAAAATTTATTGCTTATTTTCAAGCGTTTACAAATACCTATGCCCCTGTTTCTTACTTAAGAGAGGTCTATATGGAGGCTCTTTCCCATCCAGATATTGTTGCCCTTTCCATTGCTACAAGACCAGATTGCCTAGAAAAGGAAAAGCTTGATTTGTTAGAAGAGATTCAAAGTAAAAAACCTGTTTTCATAGAATTAGGCCTTCAAACAATCCATGAAGAAACCGCCTGTTTTATCCGAAGGGGCTACAGTCTTCCTTGCTTTGAAGAGACTTTAAGAGCATGCCGTTCCAGAAAAATTCCCATTGTTGTCCATACTATTTTCGGGCTGCCCTTTGAGACGGAAAAGATGATGATGGAGACCATCTCTTATTTGGCGCAAAAGGACATTCAAGGCATTAAACTTCAGCTTCTTCAAGTATTAAAGACCACAGATCTTGCCCTAATCTATAAAGAAAAGCCCTTTAAAACTCTGACTCTTGAGGAATACGTTGATTATGTTGTAAGAGCCATTGAAATTCTTCCAGAAACTGTAGTCATTCATCGGCTAACAGGAGATCCTCCAAAGGATCTTCTCATCGCCCCTTTATGGTGCCTAAAAAAAAGAGTTGTCTTAAATACAATTCACAAAGAATTTCAGCGCAGAAATACATGGCAAGGAAAAAAATATAAACGTCTTACTTCATAGAAACTACCAATCTCCAAAGAAAGGACTATACCTATGCAGGATTCCT
>CANOLZ010000073.1 GCA_947567075.1 uncultured bacterium | reverse complement strand
GAATACATCCGTATATCCACTGGTATTCATAAATTGTTTTAATGATTTCTCTAAAGAATAGAAGGATAAACATATTTCATCAAGATATGTTTGTAACTCATCTGAAATGTGGAATTGGACATTATCTAAAAATGTAATGATTGTATGAAAGGCTTCTTGCTGTTCATGAGTAGTTATAGGCTTATGAAGATAGGGCGCAAAATGCAGATAGACAAATCAAAGGTTCTAAGATAGATTGTTTTTGTATTTTAGTTTTTGCTTTTCTTTCAAAATGGTGATCTCGAATAGTTTTTTTGAAATATCCTGGAGTGCTGTTATTTTTTTTAGTTTGGCAACATCCTCATCTGAAAAATGACGATAATTATTTTTTTGAACAGCTGGAGAAATAAGCTTTTGTTCCATATAATATTCAATAGCTTTTCTTGTTAAAGAACACTTTTTACATACTTCATGGATAAGCATGATGGTCACCTCCAAATATATGATAAAGGAACCCCCAACAGGATAGTCAATAGAAATAATCTGCCATTCTATTTACCTTTGTGGAATATCTTATAAGTAGGAAGATATTCCTATTTTTTTGCACAAAAAAAGAAAAGTTAAGGTTAAAACAGAACATATTTTATGTATAATGTGTAAAAAAATAATTGTAAATAATTGTAAAATATAGTTACTATTACTAAAGCTTTAAATATTTATCATTTTATTGCATATTTTTTCACAAAGACGTAATAATATGTAACAATTAGTTAACAAATTATGAAATATGTGTTATAATAATGTTACATTGCAAAATTATAGGATAGTATTAGCAAGGAAAAAGAAAAGGAGTAAGGAGATTTATGAAAAACTTACTTAAAATGAATTTGAGTACTTTAGAAAGAAAAGGAAAAAAGCAAAAACGTTATTTCTGGACAACAGCGGTTACCTTATATGTGGCATCGGGAATTTTTTGTGGATATGGAGTGAGTGCATGGAAGGCTAAGACAGAAAAAACGTCCTGGGAATATGCTTTACTTCAGACAGTACGATACCATGAGCCAGAATCTTTTTCTGAACCTTTACAGACAACCTTTGCAGAAGTTGTATTTCCCAAAGCAGAAGAGAAGCAAGATGATGAGATAAAAACAGAAGAAATTGTAAATGAGAGTACAACAGCGAATGATATTATAGAAGAAACTCAACAGGAAGAAACCCAACAGGGAGAAAATCCAACAGAGGATATGGAAGAGAATGGGGAAGAAATCCCAGCAGAGAATACGAATAACCAGGTGGCAGAAGTTTTACCAGAATGGGTAGAAGAACTAGAGGCAGAAGAAGTGACGACACAAGCTGTTCCTCAACAAGAAGAACAAGAGCCACAATCCCCTGCTCCCGTTGTTCCAGTGGAAACTCCCTTACCTCAGGCACAACCTGTTACTACGGATATGTCTCTTAGTGCTATGTATTCTTCTGATTTCGAAGCTTTGTGCAAAATTGTGGAAGCTGAGGCGGGAGGAGAAGATATGAAGGGGAAAATATTGGTGGCAAATGTAGTGATGAATCGAGTTTCCAATCCAAGATATCCCAATACTGTGACAGAAGTTGTATTTCAAAATGGGCAGTTTACACCAGTAAGGAATGGAAGTTACGTGAGAGCCAATGTTTCTCCAAGCACATTGGAGGCAGTAACAAGAGCATTGTCAGGAGAGGATTACTCCCAAGGTGCCTTGTACTTTAACTCTGCAGGTACGATAAATCGCACAATGATTTTTCAACATGGAGGACATCGGTTTTACTTATAAGAAAGAAAAGCGCTGTATAGGGCACAAAATGAGAATGGATTTTGTGCTAGACAGCGTTTTTTATTGTTCATCTTTGGGAGGCTTATAAAGAATAATTTTTTTTGAGATAGAAAGACGTCTATAACAGTCTTCATATTGAGAAGGAGTATAGGATTCAATATAATTATAAGAAAAATTTTTATTACATCCATTCCTTTTTACAATATCAATCGCCTTATTGTAGGCAACGGCTGCTTCAATTTCAGAGGAATAATTTCCTATTAAATAGGAACCGTGCAGAAGAATCTTTGCCTGAAAAAATATCTCTCCGTTTTTCTCTTTCCGTCGGACTCCTTGAAAACGGTTAATAATATAAATATTTTCATAGCGAAAATCTGTGGAATCTCCGTTCATAAAAATATAGTCTACTCCTTCTACCCCATAATTTCTTATGCCATATCGGCCTAAAATATTCACTTGCATCCCATAATCGGCTACAAAAAGATGCCCCTTTCTTGCCATAATTTTGTGATTCGCATAGTAAAAGAGATCATCAATGTCAAATTTTAGTTCTATATGAGGACTTAAGTAATAAAGAAAATAATTTCGTTTTAAGTATAGGGGATTTTTAAAATAAACATGATTATCCCGAAAGTTTAAAAGACTTACCCATTTATCATGGGATAAGCAAGAGTTCTCTTGATAGGAAGATAAGGAGATCTCCTGATGATTTAAAAGAAAACTCGCTTCTTTGTATGCATTATGGGCCTTTTCTTCCTGATCAAAGCTTCCAAGACTAATATGTTTTTTTCGATAAGTGATGGAAGAGCGATAATAAATGCTTCCATTTTTTTTCTTTGTGGCATAAACGCCTGGAAGTAACCCCATATGGATACCTGTGCCTTTCTCTTTAGTTTTGTATGTGAATTTGTTCCTCTAAAATGAGAGGATATATGACAAGCAAAGAACCATCCAGATTTTCCTTATGCATATCCACGGCAGTAATTTGATGGTTCTCATAGGTAGTATAGTAATAAATGCCTTTTTTTCCATTACAGCAAGATGTATAAATGGTAATTTCATAATTCTCTTTTATAGTATGTTCAGGAGAGTCTATAGATGCTGTTTCCTTTTCTACAATACAGCAGCCTCTTTGCTGCTCTACAGAACCAAGTATATGAAAAAATTGATTGACGCTTTCTGACTCTGAATGGCCAGATACAGAATTCATCTTCGTAAAAGCAGCCCTGACAAAACGGGATTGAGAAGACAAATCCCCAGGCATACCTAGGGCACCCATTCCTCTGCTATATGTGTGTAATGGAAGTTGACTGGAAAAATGATTTTTTGGCTCTCTAATGGAAAGATGCATATAGTTATTTAAATGAAACAATTGTTTGTCAAAGGGAGGATTGTTTGTCAAAACTCCCACAGGATTGTCATAAATTTGTATTCCTTCTTTTGTAGCTTCCACAGTTACAGTTTCATCACAATCAGCCAGAATCCAATGGAGAGAGGCAACTGGAAGGTTTTCCTGAAAGGGGGTATTTGTGATATTGATGTTTTTTAGGAGCTCTTTTCCTTCTTTTACAGTAGAACATTGACTGAGAATCCAAGGTATGAGTTCAAAGGTTGCCACATTGTCTTTCTTTGGAACGTTGTCTTTGTAAACAGCATTGCCTACAAAATTTAATCCAGCTATTCCTAGACCTTTTTCGTTTATAGCATCATAGTATAAAGGGTAATCTTTTGCAACATGGGCCATGCCAATGATTGCATAATGACTGTCCATGGATCCCATACAATGAAAAGAAAAGGGATAGTTGCGGGGCGTTATCGTAACTCCTTCTCCATAGGAAAAGTCGTAATCCAAAGTACGTCCAAAATAAAAATCTTTTGTTTTCCATGTGATGGCTGTGCACATAATATGTCCTCCTTTTATAAAAAATATAGAAGCAGGGAGGAAATCCTTGATTCTGTAATCTATTGTTTCCTTTTTTCGTTAAATATATTATATCATTGACTATTTTAAGAGACAAGTTTCTAAAGCTTTTATCATAAGGAAGACAATTGTTCCTTGTAGGAAGGAAAAGAGTGTGATACAATAACAATAAATTTTTATGAGTCGGAGGAAAGAAGAATGATGTACAAAAGTACCCGAGGCAGCAATATAGAAGTGACCGCCTCCCAGGCTATTTTAAAAGGTCTGCCTGAAGATCAGGGTTTATTTGTTCCTGCTTTTATACCAAAGCTACCTTTATCTATAGAAGAGATATCGAAAATGGATTATAAAGAGATTGCTTATGCTGTTATGAAAGAGTACTTAACTGATTTTACAAAAGAAGAGTTAAGAGATTGCATTGAAAAAGCTTATGATGAGAAATTTGACACAAAGGAGATTGCTCCCTTAGTTCATGCAGACAATGCTTATTATTTAGAGCTCTTTCATGGAAAAACCATTGCATTTAAAGATATGGCTTTATCCATTCTTCCATATTTACTTACAACATCTGCAAAGAAAAATAAGGTGACCAAGGAAATTGTGATTTTAACAGCTACTTCAGGTGACACAGGTAAAGCGGCATTGGCTGGATTTGCAGGGGTGGAAGGAACAAAAATAATTGTTTTTTACCCAAAGGATGGGGTAAGTCCTATACAGGAAAGACAGATGATAACCCAGACAGGAGACAATACCCATGTTATTGCCGTTCATGGTAATTTTGATCACTGTCAAACAGGGGTGAAGGAAATATTTTCTAATGAAAAGTTGAGAAGAGAACTAGAAAAATCAGGATATCAGTTTTCCTCAGCCAACTCTATTAATATCGGAAGACTCATTCCTCAAATTGTCTATTATGTATATGCCTACGGTTGTTTGTATAAAAATGGCCAAATTGAAAAAGATGAAAAAATAAATATCGTTGTTCCCACAGGAAACTTTGGAAATATTTTGGCTGCTTATTATGGAAAAAAAATGGGACTTCCTATTGATAAGCTAATATGTGCTTCCAATGAAAACAAAGTGTTGTATGATTTTTTTCATACAGGTTTTTATAACAAAAACAGGGAATTCAAATTGACAAGTTCTCCTTCCATGGATATTCTTATTTCCAGTAATTTAGAGCGGCTCATTTATTTACTGACAGGAGAGGATCCAGAGAAAAACAGGCACTATATGGAATCCCTTAAAAAGCAAGGCGATTACAAGATAACTGATGAAATGAAAAGAAAGCTAGAAGACTTTTATGCAGGGTATTCTAAGGAGGAGGAAACTTTTGAGGCCATTGGCTCCTTATATGAAAAGACAGGTTATGTGGTGGATACCCATACAGGAGTAGGAACCCATGTTTACAATGAGTATGTCAAAGAGACAGGGGATAATAAAACAACCATTATCTCCTCAACGGCCAGCCCTTATAAATTTACAAGACATGTGATGAAAGCTATTGATAAGAAATATGAAGGCCTAGATGATTTTGTATTGGTGGATGAACTTAAGAAACTTTCTGGCGTACCTATCCCTAATGCAATTGAAGAAATTCGAACAGCTCCCATTATACACAATACCCTATGTCAGGTAGAGGATATGGAGAAGGCAGTGAAAGAGTATTTGGGAGTGAAGTAGAAGAAAGACATGGAGAAACATAGATAATATGCTTTTTATGGCTTACAGGGCATTTTCCATTGATATGTATCCTATGAAAAAAACAGGGGAGGTAAAAACTAAGCTTTTCATAAGTAAAGGCATGGACATAGAGAAAGCAAAAGACGGACAAGAAAATATGGACCATGCCTATTACTGGGAATACATTTAGGTTTCGTCATCTAAAGAAAAGTGGAAGGTCTGGAGGGGGAGAATTTCCAGATCTTATTGTTGTGTTACTTTCTTTAGGCGTTTGTACTTCATTATGAAGGTAGAAAGAATATTTGTGGAAGGGAAGTAAAGTTGGCGAGATAGAAAAATAAAAAGGTATGGGCAGGATAAATAAAATAGAAAAAGTATTTCATTCCAGGACCTTTTTCCCTGTTATAATACATCATAAAAGGAAGTGCGAAAACCATAAATGTCTGAATGATTCCCCCAAAGCTAGAAAATTCCAGGCTAAATTGATAGAGGCAAAAGGAAAGATACATGGCGCAGAACAAACGCTTTTTTTCTTTCAAAAAGTACATGAGAACCCCTAAAGCGATAAATGAAAAACCATATTCATTGATGGACAAATTAGGGAGGAAGGCAGTGCGCAATTCATCATGGAATAGGAGAAGGCTAGGGAATAGAGCAGGAAGAATGTAATAAAGAAGCTGAATAACAAAGAGGCCTAAAAGGATAAGGACGCCTTTTTGTATATCCTTTTCAAACTGTTCAAAAGCGCTAATGAAAATTCCCACTAAGAGCATGGGCACGAAAATATTGTGATTGCCATAGCCAAACCCTGCTACAAAATAAATGTCAACAAAATAGCGGAAAACAGCCATAAAAATACCCATTAGATAAAGACGCAGCAAGTACATGCTCCTGTTTTTTGTATAGTGATAACCCCAAACCATGCAAAACAAAAAAATAGGGTAAGCTCCTCTCCCAATCATTCGAAATAAGAGGGGCGTACCTTGGAAATAATATCCAATATGATCAATCAGCATGAAGAAAAGAGCAATCATTTTTAAAGTAAAGGTATTCATTTTTCATCTCCTTTGTAAAAGTATTACAAAATCCTTTTATTCATAACAATAGAAGCCTTGCAAAGGGTGGATTCTATTGTTTGGTAATTGTATCATAAATAGAAGTGTATGAAAAGAGAAAAATCTATAGGAGGAAGGGGTATTCTTAGATAGATTCCATAGAAATAAAAGGAGGGAATTCCATGGTTATTTCTCATAATATTTTGGCAATGAATGGAGATAGAATGCTTGGATGTGCCACATGGAAGAAAAATAAGTTATCTGAAAAGCTGGCAAGCGGATACCGTATCAACCGAGGGGCGGATGATGCAGCTGGGCTGGCAATTAGCGAAAATATGCGGCGCCAGATCCGTGGGCTAAAAAAAGGCACAGAAAATATTACAGATGGCATTTCCCTGCTTCAAGTAGCCGATGGAGCCCTTTATGAAGTCCATGATATTCTCCAAAGAATGAATGAACTAGTTATAAAGGCAGCGAATGGTACAAATACAAATTTAGATAGAATTGTAATACAAAGTGAGATAGATGCACTGATCACAGAAATAGATAGAATTGGACAGACTACAGAATTTAATACAAGAAAGGTATTCCAAAATGAGTGGGGAGATGAAGGCGGGGATGGAATAGGGGGAGCTTCTGGGATTACGGTACATGTAAAAGGAAGTCCAGGGGATAAGAGTATTACAAGCTATACCATTAGCGGAGACGAGCTTTCCGGTATATCGGTAAATGGTACGACCTTTGCATGGGCAGATATAAGGAATATAAATGGCGATAGTCTTGCCTCAGGCATAAAAGATGGAGTCTATTCCTTTATGTATAATGGGCTGACCTTTGATATACAAGTATCCTCAAATAATACTTTCAATGACATAGCCACCCAGGTAGATGGGCTTTCTTTCAATACAAGTAGTAACCATAAAGTAACGAATATGACCTTTTCCACGAAGAAAGTTCCATCTTTATTTTACGTATGGGACGAATATAATTATGTGAATCTTAACCATTCTGGTATATGTGATATTCGTGCAGATGATAGAGGAATTACTATAACAAACAGGGATACACAGGCATCTACTTACATAGATTTTCATTCCATAGGAAATGGATATTCCGACACTTATGAGAGTCTCATGCAAAGTGGAACACTCAATAGCTTAACTTTTGAGATAGAAGATTCCCAGTTTGATCTTACCATAGATCTGGACAGTGGGTGGACGAAAGAGGATGTCATCAATGGTTTAAATGGGAGCAGTTTTCAGACGAACTTTACGGGAAACGTTGAGGATTTTATAACAAGTGTAAGTACAGACGCTAACCTTATGGAGCCCAGTGGGTTTTATTGTAATTTCACCAAGGATTTTTATGTTGCAAATGGTTGTGACTTGTCAAAACTCAATATTGAGAATGCCTTTGAAGGACAATTTATCCAAAGTACAACGGATAAATATAGTTATTCTATAAAACTTGACAAAGATGGAAATACAAATATGTTTACTTTGGATGCAGCAAGTCGTGCAAGACTTATGGAAATAGATAATAAGGGGTGCACTCCAGGAGAAATTATATCCTTAAGCTTTTCTGATATCAATGGGAATCAAATTATCGCAGAATTTAGGGCTAAGACAACCTTTAATTTTTCAACCTTTACAAATACATTGAATAATAGAACGAGTTTTTCTAACTATGGACACAGTATTTATGAATACAGCAATATGAAGGGAGGAGCCTCACAGGATTATGACATTCTACTGAAAAAGGACAACGATAATTCTCAAAATCCAGATCTCCATGGAACGAATGGCATTATCATACAATGCAGCGGTGATTCTTCGGATTATATACTACTTACGATAGGGCATATGGATTCAGAAAAAATTGGTGTAAACAAATTGTCTGCACTTACAAAAAGGGGGGCAGGGGATGCCATAGATAGATTATCTTCTGCAATACAGCTTATAGCAAGGCAGAGGACAAAAATCGGTGTACAGCAGAATAGACTTAGTTATGCTTATAATGTGAATGAAAACACAACGGAAAATACAAGCTATGCTGAGTCCCAAATACGGGATGCCGATATGGCAGAACTAATGGTGGAATATGCCAACAAGGAGATAATAAAGAATGCCTCTTTGTCCATGCTTGTGCAGGCTAATCATAACTCTTCCTATGTATTAAGTCTCCTTTCATAGAACTAGGAAGGGCTGGCTTTTTTTTCATGAATATATTAAAATAGAAAAAACAAACAAAAACCCCTGTTTTATGGAGGGAAATGGAGGAAAAAAATGACAATAGAAGAAATATTATCCCATGTAGATCATACTCAGCTGCAGCCATATGCAGTTTGGGAAGATATTGAAAAATTATGCCAAGAGGCTATAGACTACCATACAGCATCCGTTTGTGTGCCTCCCACATACATTTCAAGAATTAAGGAGACATATAAAGACAAGGTAACGATTTGCACCGTCATTGGTTTTCCCCTTGGATATAGCGTGACAGAGGCAAAGGTTCAGGAAGTGAGGAAAGCCTTAGAGGATGGAGCAGATGAGATCGACATGGTAGTAAATATCAGCGATGTAAAAAACGGACTTTATAAAAAAGTAGAAGAAGAAATACGCACTTTAAAAGAACTGTGCAAAGAGAAAATTTTAAAGGTCATAATTGAAACTTGTTACTTAACAGAAGAAGAAAAAATAGAAATGTGTAAAGCAGTGACAAAGGCTGGGGCAGATTATATCAAAACATCCACAGGTTTTGGAACAAAGGGGGCGGATTTAGAGGACATCCGGCTTTTTAAAAAACATATTGGAGATAAGGTGAAAATAAAGGCTGCTGGAGGAGTGAGAACTAGGGAAGATCTGGAAACATTTTTGGAAGAAGGCTGTGATCGAATTGGAACAAGTTCTGCAATAAACATGATAAAGGGCGGTCAAGGAAGTGGATATTAAAGAGAGAATAAAAAAAATCAAAGAGAAAATGAAAGAAAGAGGGATTTCCCATTATCTTGTGCCAACAGGCGATTATCATCAGTCAGAATATCCTGGAGAATATTTCAAAGTTCGCCAGTGGCTTTCTGGTTTTACTGGAAGCAATGGAGACTTGCTCTTATCTCAAAAAGAGGCGGCTCTTTGGACAGACGGCAGATATTTTATACAGGCTAAAAAGGAGTTAAGGGGAAGTGGTATTTCCCTTTACAAAATGCAAATGCCAGGTGTGCCAACTCTTTCACAATATTTGGAAGATGAGGCAAAAAAACAAGGGGGGATTTTAGATCTTGGCTTTGATGGAAAAGTGGTTTCTTCCCACTTTGTCCGCCATCTTGCAGAGTCCTTTCAAAAACAAGGATGGAAGTTAAATCTCCATTGGAAAGAGGATTTGTCCCTAGGAGTGTGGGAGGATAGACCCTCTCTTCCAAAGGGGACGATTACAGTACTGCCAGATTCTCTTACAGGCTGCTCCTATAAGGAAAAGGTTCAGTTAGTAAGGGAGAAAATAAAAGAGAACGGCTGCAATGCCCATTTTTTAGGAAAGCTAGACGATATTATGTGGCTTTTAAACATAAGAGGAAAAGATGTGGACTGTAATCCTGTAGCTCTTTCTTATATTTATTTGACCATGGAAGAATGCCATTTCTTTTTGGATAAAGAAAAGCTCACAAAAGAAGCCAGACAATATTTGGATAAGGAGAAGATCTTCTGTCATTCTTATGAAGAGATTTTTTCTTTTTCAGAAGGAAAAAAAGAAGACAATAAAATTTTGTATGAGGAAGAGACAACAAACTATAGTATTTATCAACGACTGCTGGAATGGGGAAGCCTTGTAGAAGGAGAAAATCCAACAACAAAGCAAAAAGCAATAAAAAATGAGGTGGAGTTGGAAAATTTAAGGAAGATTCACATTTTAGATGGTGTGGCTTACACAAAATTTTTATATTGGCTAAAGGGTAAGAGCCATGCTGAGAAAGTAACGGAGTTGTCAGCAGCAGCTTATTTGGAGGAGCAGAGAAAAAAAATGGAAGGATTTTTGGACTTATCTTTTCCTACTATTTCTGCCTACGGCCCCCATGGAGCTCTCATGCATTATTGTGCAACAAAAGACCAAGAAACAGAGTTAAAGGCAGAAGGTTTGTATTTAGTAGACTCTGGGGGACAGTATATGGGGGGAACAACGGATATAACGAGAACCATTGTTCTTGGAGAGCTGACAGAGGAAGAGAAACTTCATTATACAGCTGTTCTAAAAGGAATGTTGCGGCTTTCAAGAGCTAAATTTCTGCAAGGATGCACAGGCAGAAACTTAGACATTCTGGCCAGAGGGCCGGTATGGGATCTTTCCATTGATTATCAATGTGGAACAGGGCATGGCATTGGCTATATGTTAAACATCCACGAAGGCCCCCAGGGAATTCGGTGGAAGCCTCTTATGGATGGGAAGGAGGCTGTCATAGAACCAGGAATGGTGACGAGCAATGAGCCAGGAATTTATGTGGAAGGAAGCCATGGAATTCGTATTGAAAATGCATTGATTTGCAAAAAAGGAGATGAAAATCCGTATGGCCAGTTTTTATTTTTTGAGACATTAACTATGGCTC
>CANOLZ010000072.1 GCA_947567075.1 uncultured bacterium | reverse complement strand
AGCAAAAACCAAACCTGGCTTGCTTTTGCTGCCACTTTGGAATCGTGGGTTACAAGCATAATTGTACTTCCCATCTCATTTAATTCTACAAATAAGTCCATAATCTCCTGAGACGTTTTAGAATTTAAAGCTCCCGTTGGTTCATCTGCAAATATCATTCTTGGATCGTTCATCAAGCTTCTGCAAATACTTACTCTTTGTGCCTGTCCCCCAGACAATGTATGAATGTCCCGTCTGGCCAGATCTTCTATTCCCAATTTTTTCATGAAATACTTTGCTTTTTCCTCTAACTTTTCACTTGTATAGAGAGAAAGAAGGGAGGCTCCAAGCAGGATGTTTTCCTTTACAGATAAACACCGGATTAAATTAGGCTGTTGAAAAACATAGCCAAGTTTTCCAAGTCTTAAATCAGATAATGATTTCTCATCCAGACTACTTATTTTTCTATCATCCAGAAACACTTCCCCTGAAGTTGGCTGATCCATTCCACTCACATTATAAAGCAAGGTAGATTTCCCTGAGCCTGAAGGCCCCATAATGGCAATAAAGTCTCCTTCCTCTACACAAAAGTCTATATCTTTTAATACTTCACTGCTTATCCCATTTTCTCTATGAAATACTTTTTCTAATTTTATTACTTTTAAAATACAACTCATAAATCCTATCCTTTCTTGTCCCTCTATTTTCCTGGCAGTACATTTATCTTTTTTAGCTCTTTACTTGTCAGAATAACGGTAAGAAAAGCCACAGCAGCCATACACAGTGGACACAGAATGTAAGAATAAAAAATATTTGTAATAAATACAATTTTTGCTGCTCCCATTGAAGCAGTGACCTTGCCTACTAAAGGCTGTCCACCCATCTTTACGAGAAATGCCCCCATTCCAATTCCTATTATAAGAGGTATAAAAATCCTTACTACGTATTGAACTCTTATATCCCAGTCTTTAAATCCAATCCCTTTCATAACTGCAATATCTTCTTTATTTCTTATAATTAATAGTTTCATAAAAACAGTCACTGTAAAAACAATAATGAGCAATGCAATTATCATTGTTAAAATCGTTATTCCACGAAGTTGGGAAATAAAATCTCCCATGCTTTGGGCAACATAATCCTGAATATCTGTTATCTTTCCTCCTGGAAAGCTTTTTCCATACATACTTAGTTTTTCTGAAACGTTGGTTCCCTCTACAAAATGAATATTTATAATTCCCCTGGAAGGAAGGGCTGCTTTTGGATGAGTCATTGTTTTTGCACTCTTTCCCCCATTAGTAATATCTTGATAAATACCACAAATAGTAAAGGAAGAAGAGCTTTCATCTACCTTGATGACTATTTCCTCTCCCAGTTTTTTATTCAATTGAGTTGCTGCCAAATAAGAGATGGCAACCTCCCCTTCCCTTTGTGGAGATCTTCCTTCTATACAGGATATGGGGAATTTTCCAAAATCTCCTGTCTCAAGATTTAGGAAAACATCTTCACCTTTTTCGTCCTGGGATATTGCAAAATAGGCGTTATATAGTTCAAATGCCTTTACATCCCTATCCTCTTTTAGAATATGTTTCATTTCCATACTTTCTTGTAAAAGGGTATCTGCATTTTGCAAATCTACTCTTATATCACATGCCGCCACTCCCATATAGGAAATAAACTCTTTCGACTGTACAGTTGTGGTAAGCTGTAAGGGAAGTAATACAAAAAAAGTCAAGGTAATAAAAATAAGTGTCATGATCCCGTAAGGTTTTTTATAACTAAACATATATTTTATGCCCAGCCTCATATTCACCCTCTGCCTTCCTCTCCCCTTTAAAGAAGGGTGGTATACAGTCACATCACTGTTTTTCATGTTCTTTCCTTGCAAAACATCAACAACATGGACTTTTTGAATACGGTTTACTGCTTTTGTGCAAAAGAAGATGATAAGCATTCCAACAAGAATACTTGCTCCCAGCTGCAAAGCTATATTCTTCATGTTTTTTTCTACTAGTCCCATATATATATTTATATTTTCCTGGATAAGGCTTCTCATGAAAAAAGATAGGAAATATCCTGTAAAACAGCCTATCATAGATATGATGAAGTATTTTTTTACATACATATCTGAAATAAACTTCATGGGAATGCCAATACTTTTCATTGCCCCTATATCTCCATAGTCCTCATCTATGGAGGCAATCATTGTAAACCGAATGCATAAGATCGAAATGATAATGAGCAAAAGGGAACCAAATATAATCAAAACTCCTATCATTACATCCGTCAAACTATTTAACAAACGTATTCCTGAATAAGTAAGACTTGGTCCATTTGCCGGAAGCCCTGCCTCCAAATATTCTGTCTCCAGCTCCTGTATTTTTTCTATGTTATCTATGCGAAATTCAATGATGTATTCCATACTTCCTGTTAAACTTTTCAGTTTTCTCCAATCCTTTTCACATAATAAAATTCTTTTTGATGAAATATAAGAAGAATTCATCTGAGAATCTCTTACAAAGGAAGAAATAACAAAATGTACAGTGCCATTTTTTGTTTTCACACTTATGGTATCTCCCTTTTCCAAACCATATTTCACAGCATAAAACACGGGAACAGCTGCCTGGCCTTCTGAAACTTCTGCTACTTCATTTTTTTCATTTAAAAGGAAGTCAAAATTCCTATTTTGCATTACAAAGGAATTATCAATTACACTTCCTAACTCTGTCCTTCCTTCTTTGTTCATTATCAGGGAGTCTCCCTCTACATTGAGTAAAGTGACTATTTGACACTTTTCAATATACTCATGCTCTTTTACAAATTTTTCAATCTCTTCTTTTGCCATGGGCCCACTATGCATCTGGAGAAAATGGGCTGTCTTAGATAAGGCAAAAAAGTTATCCATAGAACAGAAGAAAGAATATAATAAATCTGCTGCACTGGAACTTAACATTGCAGAAATTGCAATAAACAAGGAGAGTATAATACTGACTGCTTTCCCTCTTTTTAAGTCCCGATAAATCATTTTCTTTAACATAGAGTCCCTCATTTCTTCATCCTTTTCTTTATTTGAATTTGAAAAAGATAATCTTTTTCTACTTTGTTTATTTCTTTATTCCTCTTCATCATTATGCTAAAAATAAACAAAGAAATTCCACAAAGTACCATCATAAATCCAATGCCTCTCTCCTCACCTACCCCAACAATTTTTCCAATGTTTTGTGCCAGAATACCCTTTTCATAAAAAAGGGGATTAAACACGTAATCTGCCAGAGGACCAGCCAAGGCGTACGCTAGAATATATCCTATTTGTGAAATAAAGGATATGAGTCCCCACAAACGTCCTTGGGAATCTTTTTCCAGATTGCTTCTTATTAGTACGTCAATACAAGTATTGGCAATGGGAATCATAGAAAAAAACAAAAATCCTGCTGCGGTTATCATATAGAGATTGGTAATGATGCCAACACAGCTAATCATTAAACCCATGATTGCAAAAGACGTTGATAATGTCTTTACATAGTTTTTTTTCAGTCCTTTCATTCCTATTAAAAGGCTGGTAATGAGCATTCCCACTGCACTAACCGAGGTGATGACTCCAAGGGTGGAAGAATCTGTTAGTTCCAAAAGCATTGGCGTAAGAAGAGTCTCCACATAACCAATATAAAATGTAATAACCGTTGCAATCCATAGCAATGCCATAACCCCTTTGTTTCTTACCAAATCCCTCCATCCCTGTTCAAAGTCAACGACAAAGCTCACTTTCCTATTTGCCTTAAATCCTTGTCTCTTATCCATGAATTTTCCAGCGTATAGTACAGAGAAAAGGGTAAGGAAAAAGGTGCATATATCCATCATCAAAATCCATTCAATTCCCCCTAGTTTCATTATGATTCCTGCCAATGCAGGGGAAATTAAAAACTTTGCCCCTGAAGCCAGCTGAATGAGGCCCCCTGCTTTTGAAAACTCCTCGGCAGTAAGGAGATCGGTCACAGTAGACTTGTATGCCGGATCCATGAGAGACGAAAAAACAGCACTGCTAAACACACAGATGCATATGAAAACTGTCGTATCTTCTCCTAGCAAAATACTTGCCAGCATAAGGAAAAGACCAAATACAGAAAAAGAATCTCCAATAAGCATTAATGTTTTTCTGCTGTGGCGATCTGCTAAAATTCCAGCAACAGGAGTTAATACAACCATTGGAAGAAAGGCGCATAACATTACAGCAGAACATGCTGCTGCACTTCCTGTTTTCTGAAATACATAAACATTTAACCCAAAAGAAGTCAAGCCACTTCCTATACTTGAGATCAATTGTCCAAACCAAATGACTAAAAACACAAAAAAACCATTTTTTTCTTTCATTCTTGTTCACCTATGTAATCGCAGATTATATCAGCTACCAACTCAGCCTTTGTATTTAAATACATATGTCCTGCGTCCTTTGGCATTGTTTGAAATACGCTGATTTCACTGAAATATTTTCTCCATCCTATTAATTTCTCTGATTGTACTATTTTATCATTATAGCACCAAATAAATTTTGCAGGAATATCTATTAATTTTGGGGAAACAAGGGCTGCATCTTCTAAAATCTTATAATCTGCCCGGAAAATCGGAATAAAATAATCTAGAAGTTCTCTATTTTCTAACAAGTCCTCGGGAAGTCCCCCCAGTTCTTCCATATCCTTTAAAAGTATCTCATCATTACTATCTGATAGGTTCCTCCCCCACATAAAATCAGGAGATGGGGCTGCAGACAAAATAATATATTTAGGTTTTATCTCCTTATGAAAGATAGATAGCTCCTTTGCCAAAAAATAGGCAATGATCCCTCCCATGCTGTGACCAAAGAAAATACACCCTGGCTTTAAAATTTCTTTAATCTGCGTATAATAAAACTCCAACAAATCATGTAGTTTATAATAAAGTTTTATGTTCGATCCCATATGTCCAGGGGGGAAAACTACAAAAATTTCATAATTGCTTTTTTTATCCAGCTCTCTTGCCAGTTTCATTAATGATGTTCCACTTCCCCCTAAATAGGGAAACATGATTACCTGTCTCCCTATTTTATTATTTGTTTTATGAAAAACTTTCTTCATGCAAATCCCTTTCTCACATCCCTATAAATTCTGGAAAACAACATAATTCACTTGTATTTAAGTCTTCTCCCCTCCCTTTTTTATACCAGAAATATACTACGATTGAGAGAACTCCAAAAAAAATAATTTCTAATATTTGCACCCTTGTAACAAAACTATAAAATTGTAACTTACTTCCAGAAGCCGACAACCAAAATAATAGAATGAAAAATATCACATTTCCCCTTGTTTTATTAAATAGAAAAGCAATAAATATAGAGAAAATCATCAATTGGACTACATATAAAGGATAATTTGTGGCTGTTTCAAATGAAGTAAATAAATAACCTGGCAGTACAAATAATCCAAAAATAAAACCTGTAATAAGTCCAGATAAAATGCTAGATTGGGTTCTTTTTTGCATATATGGAAGTAAAAACCCATACCATCCAAGGGCTCCTCCAAGAAGTCCTGTTTCTTCATAAATATTTTTTAGTAATGTAACTATTCTTTCTGTGGCGCTCATAGTAACCTCTGGAAGTACAATACCAAAGCATTTGGAGCCAACGTACATACAGAAATAAAACAACACAGAAATTCCAATTAAAACAGGAAACCAAATACATTCTTTTTTATTGGGAATCATACGTTTTAGAAAATGTTTCATTCCTTGCCATCCCCCATATATGAAATAAATAAACATACCTGCTATAGAAGGAGAATTCAAGGACACCATTACAAAAGGATTGCTTATATTTAGTTCCCCAACATAGGGAGAGAGAATATCATAAAAAATAATGTACAAAATACTCATTCCCCAGCTTAATCCAAACGTAATGCCTATATAAATCCATAAATACTTCCTATCTATATTTTCTTTCCTGTTATGTAACCTAAGTTTTTCCTTTGACATACTTCCTCTCTTCCTTTTATTCGTATAACTCCTGAATAAGTAGTTTTGCTTCTCTTATTGCTTCTCCCACTCTTTCCTCAAACCAGGCAACATCTTTCGGGGAAAGGGTAATATTGGGATATATCCGGGAAATACTGGAAACCAATATACCCTTTCTCTGCAATGCGGCATTTAAAATCACATCTTTGAGCTGAATTTGAGAGGAATACTCTGATACATTTGTTAGTTCTCTTTCACAGCAATGAAAAGAACTACATAAGGCAGGTCCTTGGACAACGAGAGGAAAATCCTCCTCCTTTGCTGCTTTTCTCATTATTTCATAAATTTTTTTTGCTTGTACTTTCATAGATTCGTAGGCCTCTGCGTTATTTCGGCTTAAAATTTCTATGGTAGCTTTCACAGCTGCTGTGCCTAACGGATATCCGTTAAAGGTGCCTGCATGTACTACTCTTTTTTCTGTTAATAAGTTCATAATCTCTTTTTTTCCAGCAATTGCCCCAACAGGTACTCCGCCCCCGGCTATTGCTTTTCCCAAAGTTGTCAGATCTGGTATGATTCCAAACTCAGCTTGTGCACCCCCTATTCCCATTCGAAATCCTGTTATAATCTCATCAAAGATAAGGACAACCCCAAATTTATTACACATATCTCTTACTTTTTGCAAATACCCTGGTTTTGGCATTATGCTCCCACCGTTCACACATACTGGTTCCATAATGACTGCTGCTATCTCTTCCCCATGCCTTTTCAGTAAATCTTCTAAAACCTCCGGGTCGTTCCACTCAATTAAGTAAGACTGCTCCTCCAATATGCCTGCTGCCCTTCCCTCTGTTCCTTTTGTGTCTCCTTTATACTCTATGGGCACTGGATTTTCCTTGTCTGTACTATGTCCTCCCATAATATTGTCTGCATTGCCATGATAATGATTCAAAAATCGTACAAACCGGTTTCTTCCTGTATAAGCTCTTGCAATTCGAATGGCGTTTTGTACCACTTCTGTGCCAGAAACCCCAAAGCGGATCATCTCTGCGCTGGGAACATATTCATGTATTGCCTCTAACACTTCTGCATCCAGATAGCAATGGCTTACACATAAGACTCTGTCTAGCACTTCTTTTAAGGAATTGTTATATTCTCTATTTCCATGACCTAGTATCATGGCTCCAAAACGGGCGTATAAATCCAAATATTCTTTTCCATCCATATCCCATACCCGGCTGTTTTTTCCATTCTGGAAATGAATGGGACTTTCTTTCCAAGGTAAGTTAAAATTATAATGGACGCCCCCTGGCAATAATCTTTTTACTCGTTCATGATATTCCTCCATAATTGTCATCTGCAATAAATCCCCCTGTTCCTCTTTTTTTACCATTCCATCCAAGCTGTTGTTTTTTTCAATGGGTACCCAGGAAGGGTTATGCGTTTTCCTTCCTCTTCCTTGTATACTTGTTCCCAGTCAATAGGTGCGCCACATGCATATAGCTCCTTTAATAAAAGTTGAAAAAACAGTTCCCTCTCTTCTTTTTCATAAGCATAATTCCATGTCCTTACTTCTTTTCCTTTTGAATCCATCTGTCTTATAAATTCTTCGGAAGAGTTCATACAAATAATGTAATCTGGTATGAAATCTTTTTCTTTGTTCATAAAACGGCATTTACCCTTTGTTATATCTTTTATCATTTGGGCCAAAAGGTTTGTCTCTTCTTCATCTGTAAAATTCTTTTCACTTACAATGAAAATATTGCTTCCCCCTGCTCTGTAACACATTCCAAAGGATTTATCTCCACATATTTTTTTCTTATTATCTATGACTACTGCCATACGATATTTATAATGATTTCTTCCTTTTCTCAAAGAAAAACTTATATCCTCTGGCTTTGTCTCCTCCATTTGCAATCTATCCAAAAGATTTTCCATAATCATAGAGAGGGAATCCTTATCTTTTGCAGAAACCGTGAGAAGATGGTACTTTTTCTCGCTAACTTCCTCTTTATATAATGGAGGATCTTTTATAATCATATGGACATTTGTTCCTCCAATCCCAAAGGAACTGATTCCTGCATAACGGCATCCATCTTTTGGACGTTTCCACTCCTCTGCCTTTGTAATCACTCTTAAAGGAAAGTCTTCCTTTTCCATTATGGGATTTACTTCTTCTACATGTAAGCTTGGCGCTAACTTTTCATTTTTTAGGCACAGCAAAACCTTTATAAGTCCTGCCCCGCCCCCACAGGAAAGCAAATGTCCAAAATTTGATTTTATAGAGCCTATAGGAATCTTTTTCTCTCTTTCTTTCATGGAATCTTGAAATATTTGCTCCAATACAGATAACTCAATGGGATCTCCTATTTCTGTTCCTGTTCCATGGGCTTCTATATAAGTAATATCTTTTACCTTTACTCCAAAATCCTCATAAGCTTTTTTTAAAACTTCCTGTTGTCCTGCTGGATTAGGAGCCATAATACTTAAAGATGTTCCATGGTTATTCATAGCTACGCCTGCAATGACTCCATAAATATTTTTTTTATGTTTTCTTGCATGTTTCAATCCTTCTAAATAGATTGCAATGGCGCCCTCTCCCAAGATAGAGCCATCTGCCTTTTTATCAAAAACCTTCGTATAATTTCCTTTTGAAAGAATACCTGCCCTCTCTGCCATCCTATGTGTATGGGAAGTTGCCAATACATTTGCCCCTACGATTAAGGCTCCTTGGCATTCTCCTCCTTTGATCATCTTTTCTCCAAGAAATAAAGCGGCCATAAAGGAAGAACATGCAGAATCTATGGCCATCGCACTTCCTCTGCTGTTGAGATAGTGGGATATCCTTGTAGAAATAGTACTTCCCAAGTTTCCTACCATGGTGGTGGGAGGCATCTTTTCCACCCCATTCTTATTTATATATTCTAGAAGGAAAGGATAATAGGAGTTTCCACTTGTTGCCCCTAAGACGGCAATATTTTTTTCCCTATTGTCTATGACTCCCTCCCCACTGTCATCCAAGGCCTCATAAGCTACTTCCAGGGACAGTCTCTGCTGGGGATCCATAAAATCAGCTTCTTCCTTTGAAATATTGAAAAACTCATAATCAAAAAAGTCTATGCCTTCTAGCTCTCCCAGCATGTCATCCCATTCTTTCTCTCTGCTTAAGTTCTTTCTTTTCTCGCTTACTTTTTGTACACAGTTCTCTCCTTCTACAAGAATTTTCCATAACTCTTCCTGGGTGGAAGCTCTTGGTAAGCGAAAAGCCATGCCCGTTATAGCTACCTCTTCCTCCTTTTCTCTCTCCATGTTCTCTTTCTTTGTATCTGTGTGAAGAGCCTCTATATATTCTGCCATTTCCCCCACTGTTCCACACCGTACAAGAAGATTTTGATTTAATTTCCTTTGGAATCGATCCTCTAATTTTTGTAGAAGAAAAAACCCTTTTACCGAATTTCCCCCAAGACTTTTAAAGGATGCATTTAAAGAAATTTCCTTTGGATCTACATGTAAAATTTCTCCCCAACATTTTTTTATCTCCTGGATCCATTCCTGTTTCCATTGTTTCTGGACCTTATTGCCAGAGGAAGTATTCTGTTCCAGCTGTTGTATTTTCTGTATCATTTCTCCATATTCTCCCTCTTCATATGCCTTTTTCATTCCATAGCGATCAAGCTTTCTACTAGCTGTCCTCTTCCATTTTGGCACTGGAATAATATGTTTTACTTCTAAGCCAAACTGACTTAAAAGATAGTTTTTTATTTTTTGTTCCAAGGAGAGAAAAGATTTCTCTGTCTTTTCCGAGTATTCCTGTTCCAAAAATCCAATTAATTCCTCCCCTTCGTCACCTTCTGAAGAAATAAATGCTACTTTTCCATCTCCTCCCAGACTATTTTCTACCATTGTATCTAAGTCCGTCAGCATGTAGTTCACACCCCGGACAATGATCATCTCTTTGCTCCTTCCTGTAATATAGAGTTTTCCTCCTCGAATAAACCCTAAATCACCAGTGATAAACCATCCATTGGCAAAAATGCTCTCATCATTTTCTACGTTACAGTAACCTTTAAATACCGTTGGGCTTTTTATACGTATGCTGCCAATCTCATTTTCCTCTAAAAGCTGATTTTTTTCATCAAAAATACCAATCGTTATATTTGTAATAGGACCTCCATGTTCTAAGAAAGAAATGCCTTCCTCCTCATCCTTACCTTTTACATCTACAGCCCTCTTATGTTCACTCATTTCCTTTCTTGAAATGCAAATCATTTCTTTACTATTAAATCCTTGGCTGGAAGCGATTGTTAAGACCGTTTCTGACATTCCATACCCTGCCCGGAAAATATTTTCCTTAAGATGATATGCTTCTATAAAGGCTTTCATCCCTTTTACCCAAGGCTTTTCTGCGCCTATATAAATAGCAGCCAAATGGGATAAATCAAACATATTGGTGTCAACCTTTGCCGCCAGCTGTAGCAAAATTTCCAGTCCAAGATTATTGGTACATATTCTTGTCACCTGATGCTTCGATACTTTTTCCATAAACAAAAGAGGGTTTCTCACAAATGTTTCTGTCCTCATACTCCAATTATTTACTCCCAGGATAACGGATAGGAGACAAAAGGTAAAAGCGCCAAAATTATGGGTATGGGGCAGCCACATGAATGATCTTTCATCCTTTGTACACTGTTCAAAATCTGCTATACTACAGCTTACTTCAATTAAGTTTCCGTTGCTTAATACAGCCCCCTTTCGGTTTCCTGTACTTCCAGAAGAAAATTGAATATAGGCAGCGTCTTCTTTTACAATTTCGGCAATCATTCCCTCCTTTTCTGAAAACAGCTCTTCCATTACCTCTATATGTCCAAGGGCCAATGCCTTTTCATAAAGACTTTGCATTTCCTTGTCTGTTACAAGCAAAGGTTTTCCAAGCATTTCCCATATGCCTTTTAGTCCCTGTAAAGTTTCTGAATTTTCCATACTGAAATCAGGTCTTGGAAGGGCAGTTATAATGATTCCACCGTAAAAACATGCCCACATTAAAAAATGATAGTTTTTTGTATGGGACACATCTGCTATGATGTAGTCCCCTTTTTTTAAGCCCTTTTTCTGTAAAGAATAAAGAATTCCTAAGGCAATCTTTTTTTGGGTGTAATAAGTGACCTTTTCTTCCTTTCCATCTTCCTGAATATAGT
>CANOLZ010000071.1 GCA_947567075.1 uncultured bacterium | reverse complement strand
TGAAAATATCCTCGAATTACTCCCATAATGGCAAAAAGAAAAATTGCAGGAGAAAGTACCCGCAACGCCATGGAACTCATCGGCTCCATCATCATTGTTCCAGCAATAAAATCTGCAAAAAAGAAAATGATTAAGCTGGAAATTCCTCCAGAAATCATGGCAAACACCATAGCCCCATGGTAGAACTTTCTTGCATTTTTAAACTGTCCTTTGGCCACCCTGGCAGAAACCAACTTGGATACAGCAACAGGAAGGCTATAAGAGGAAATTAAAAGCATGATGGAATATACTTCGAAGGCAGCAGCATAATAGCTGTTGCCTTCGTCTCCTAAAATATCCGTTAATGGTATTCTATAAACAAGTCCAATAATTCGTACAATAATGCCAGCTATGGCCAAAATGCTTCCCTGTAATATAAAATTGGACTGCTTTTTTTTTCTCTTTCCCATGGAACTACTGATCCTTCTTTATCTATTCTATCACAACTGCGTCTGATTTCGTATCCTGAATAATGCAAATCCAAGTTTTTCCTGGATTTATAACGAGTTCTTTTCCCGTAGGATCGAAAAATTTTGTTGTACCTACATCACCGTCAAAACGCATCCATGTCCCATCGACTACTTTTCCATCGGTAATATATTTTATTAGTCCCCCAGAATGGCAGTCAAAAGCAAGGTAATCATTCTCATCTAAACGCATCCATTCTGAGTATTGTAAAATAATATTTTTATAGGACAGCTGTTCCCCATCCAATTCATCAATTTGAGGCCCTCCATATTGATATCGATAATATAGTCCATCCTCTGGATGATATTCAAAGTAAGGCTTATTAACCAAATATCCAGGAGATACTTTCACCGCCTGTTTTCCGTGGGTTAAATCCACGGATTTTCCGTCCACTGCAAAAGAAAACTTCCCGTCAAATCCATTGCGGTAACCACTGCGATAACCCATTTTTTCTATTCCCTCCTTCATGCCTTCTGCACTTGCATAGGCATTATGAGGGGCCTTCCTATCCGCTGTACGATAAAATACTGTGTTTCCAATACCTGATAATCCACTAAGATTATGGACATAATCTTCATTTAACAAGTCTTTGGCATAAGCCGCCTGTCCGTAATGGACATAAATGGCATCTAACTCCAATGCATAATAAACAAAATAATTTCTGCAGCTTCTAACGGATCCAATTTTATCTAAATCATCATAGTTCTCCAAAACTCCCATTAGCCTTGTGAGACCACCCTCCACAACTGCCTCATAGACAACCCCTGCTCTGGAAATACCACTCATAGGATTTGCTGGCTCCAAATTATTGAACATGAAAGCAACAGGCCTTCTTCTTCCAATGGCCTCGTCCACCCATTCTCCCGTAAGATAGCTTCTTACTTTTCCATCTTCTGTCTTTCTGTCATCCGTTGCTGTCTGCACTTCCTCTGATGCATCTTGGGAATCAGACTGGGGAACATTTTCACCAGGTACACCTGTTTCGGTTTTTTTGCACCCAAATAATGTCACCGCGCACATAGCCATGCACAACGCAATCTTCAACCTTTTCATGTATCTACCTATGCCTTTCCGATTCGAGTTTTTTCTTTATTAAAAACGCAAATCTTTTTCATTGAAAATTTTCTATCTCTCTTTTCAACGAAATATTTGTAATTCATCTAAAATCAGATTCTGTTTCTTCTCCATAAGGTCAGCATCTTCTTGCCTAATATGGTCGTATCCTAGTAAGTGTAACATACTATGGGCAATAAGAAAAGCAAATTCTCTCAAAATTCCATGTCCAAACTTCTCCGACTGCTCTGCTACCTTTGGCAAAGAGAGGACAATATCTCCTAATAGGAGTTCTCCACTTTCTGGATGAAAACAATCAATACCCCTTTCTAAGTTGGAAAAATCACTAGGCTTTTCAAAATCTATCATTGGAAAAGATAAGACATCTGTCTCTTTATCAATGAACCGATATGTTTGATTCAATTCCCTAATTTCATTATTCCCTGTTAAAATAAGATTAACCTCTACTTCATAAGGACATTGCTCCATATCCAGAATTTTCATTGCCACCTGTTCCAAAATTTTCCTATAATCCAGGCAAAGAAGATCCATCGTTTCCAATTCCACATGAAAAGTCATAGGCAGCAGCCTCCTTTAAAAATAGTTCCTGCATATTATGTAGCTCCTTTGTAGTTATTTCTGCCTCATCGAACATGTGATGATCCATCATTTTTCGAAATACGGTTCTAACAACTTTTTTATAATTCACATTTTGCTCCTGTTCTTTTTCCAACAGAAATAAAACGGAAGATACAATAGCTTCCGCAAGTATAAGAATAACGCCTATTTTTGAATGGGGAGGGGTATTGGACTCAGAATAGGATGCAAGAAGTTCTATAAGAGGCGGCGGAAACTTATGCTCCTTTCTAATCATTAAGCTTTCCTTTTTTCCAATGGAGTGATAATATCCCCCTGCCTGGGCTAATTGTTCATCCAGCCCTATGAGATGGGCAACTCTTTTGCTTAAGTATCCTGTATGCATAGCCTTATCATAAACCTTTCCATCCATTTCTTTTATCTGGCTTAAAAGCTCTCCTTTGGGATTGTTGAGCACTTCGTATTGTTTTCTATAAGGAAATTTTACCTGTCTTTCCAATAGTTGAAGGCCACAAAAGAGGAAAACAAGGTTCAAAATAAGGCCTATAAGAGGATTTTTAAATGTTTCCATCCCTATTTCTCTAGCAAAAAGAAGATCAAGGGCAACAAATAAGGTAACATATATGGCAGCCGCCCCTCCATATGCAAGCCAGGCTTTTGGAAGAAATCCACTCATATAAAATAAAATGCCCCCAATGAAAATCATCAAAGTAAAAAATATAACAAAATGGACAGAGTAATCACACAAAAAAATACCATTCATTAAAAAAAGATAGGTTCCCAAAATACCTATTTTAAAATTGGAAAAAAGTATAAAAAAAACTCCCAAGGCCATATAAGGATGGAAATATAATGGAACATAAGGAAAAAAGCATACTAGGATAAGCCCTATGACATAAAAGAACCCCAGCCATACATAACGCCTTTTATTTTCAAATAAATATGCATTTCTTTTTCTTTCGTATTCCATGACATTTAGAAGAATTCCAACTCCGCCTATACCCATAACAATATTTCGCATAGTTTCTGAACCTGTTCGTTTTTGTAAATAACTAGCAAATCCAATGAAGATGGGTGTTAGGAAGAACATAGCAACGGATACAAGAAACTCCTTCATTCCCTGTTCATTTATTCCATCCATCGTCCGATCCATACCTTTCTTATTTTATCCTTTTTCCCGGTTTATAGGAAACTCTCTTTTTCTCCTTAGGAAACTCTCTTTTTTCAAAGTTTTCATATGCTTTTACAATTTTTTGTACAAGAGGATGACGGACTACGTCTTTACTTGTCAAATAGCAAAAGTCTATTTCATCGATATTTTTTAAAACCTGTTCTGCCACTTCCAGCCCTGATTTTGTTCCAGGAGATAAATCCTTTTGGGTGGAATCTCCTGTAATGATCACTTTTGAGCCAAATCCAATTCTTGTTAAAAACATCTTCATCTGTGCAGGGGTTGTATTCTGGGCTTCATCAAGTATAATAAAGGCGTTATCCAAGGTCCTTCCCCTCATATAGGCTAAAGGGGCCACTTCAATCAGCCCTTTTTCCATGTTTCTTGAAAAACTCTCTGGTCCCATAATTTGATAAAGGGCATCGTATAATGGTCTTAAATAAGGATCTACTTTACTTTGAAGATCACCTGGCAAAAACCCCAATTTTTCCCCGGCTTCAATAGCTGGCCTTGTGAGTATGATTCTGCCCACTTCATCATTTTTAAAAGCATGAATTCCCATAGCCATAGCTAAGTATGTTTTCCCTGTTCCGGCAGGTCCTAATCCAAAAACAATCATTTTACTTCGTATGGAATCCACATATTGTTTCTGTCCTAATGTCTTTGGTTTAATTGGCTTTCCATTTACTCCATGGCAGATGAAATCTTCATCTATTTCCAACAATCCTGAATTTTGCTCTTCTATCGTCATGCTAATGGCATAATCTACATTTTGCTCCGTAATTTCTCTTCCTCTCTTGGACAGTTCTAAAAGCTCTAAAAAAACCTTTTTCCCCTTGGCAACCTCTTCTTTTTTTCCCATCAACTTCAGTTCATCCCCTCGGTTGATAATGGTTATATGAAATGCCTTCTCTACTTTTTTCATAAACGTATCAAACTGTCCGAAAACATTTTTCATATGCTCTACAGGCATATCTATTCTATCTTCCATCATGCCCATTGTATCTTTGTCCTTTCAGCTATCCTTTTCCAGTTCTTTCCCAAATATCAAGTCTCCTCTTCTTGTAAAGGCATTTTCCCTTCCACTTCTCCAGAAGGCACAGATTTTCCTGTTTTTTCCTGTACTTTTAATTCTCCCTTTGTCATACAAAAAGACTTGGATAATTCTATTTTAACATTATTTTCAAGAATTTGAACCCCTTTTTCTTCTAAAGTTTTGCAATAGCGGTAAAAACGTTCCTTTGCCATTTTATTACACTGTTCTTTTGTATATATTTTATTCTCTGGTTCATACTCCCTGTATTCTGTTTTTTCAATCCATAAAGGAAGGTAGAAGCTATTTCCCAGTTTTACCTGTTTATCTGTTTCCAATACATCATAATGTTCATATTTTACTTTTCCAAGGAGAAAACGAATGCTTTTTTTTCCAATATTGAGACGATAAGCTTTTTTTACATTACCTGTATATTTTTTTTCTTCATATTTTCTTTCTATTCTGTCTTCGTAAGGGTAGGTCGTTTCAATAATAATATCTGCATCGGCTTCCACCTGCTGGTATGCAAAAACTTCTCCTCCATCATTTTTCACTGGAATTTGACCTGAAACAAGGAGATCACCTGCCTTTACTTCTGACTGAATTCCTACAAAAGGCGTCCCGCTTCTTGTGATCATCTGTATAATAACTCCATCTTTTTCCGCTATGAGATCATAGGCTCCTTGTTTTGCTTTATCCTCTCCCTGGATATCCACAATATTTTCTTTAACCCCGATCATCAACCTTGTTCCCTGGATTTTTACAGAAGCCCATGTAATATTATTATACTTTTGTCGAATCATTTTTTCAATATTTTCACAAGAAACTTCTCGTTTCAACATACCTGTCCGAATGTCTTCTTCTTCCAAATAATCCATGAGCACATCTGTTGTCACTGTATAATTTCCTTCTACTGTAATATCCCATATAAAAAAGGAAAAACTATATAATAGAAAGAGACAGGTAATCAATCCAATGGCAAAAAGCTTGCGTTTTCTATATTTATAGACAAAAAAGGGCAAACCTTTTCTTTCCAACACAGCAATCTTTGTCTGGGTTTTTTTCACCATTGGCTTTAGTTTAAAAAAATCATGGATAGAAACATAGAGGGTGTAGTAATCTCCATGATTTTCTACACCCCACAAGAAAATCTCATGGTTAGAGCAAAGATTCATAAACCGCTCTGGAGAATACCCATATAATTTTAATTTCACATATCCTCTTGTAGACTTTACAATTTTGACAAACAAAAGCCTCTCCCCTTCTAAGAGTAATTGAAATACTGGATGCTGGAAATCATGCCTTCCACCTTCATTTCGTCATTTGTATAGTACATAATGTGAAGCTTTTCTCCTTGAATCTCAATTTGACAGGTCTTTGTCTGTAAAAGAATCATCTCTTCAGAATATTCTAAAATTCCCTTGTAATTTTCAATATAAGCCTCATGGAATCCAGTGACAGTCACAATAGGCATTCCTAACATTAAGTCCTTTGGGAGCTGTAAAGATTCAATCATACTTTCTTTTAAATTCCAGTTTTTCTTTTCTTTTTTTATATTTTTATCTCTTCTCATATTGTATATATATGAAAAAAGGGAGAAGATATGCTATTGGACTTTAAGAGCTTTTACTCTGTAATCACTTTATGAAAGAGAGGTCTCCTTTCCACTTTTGACTGGCTAAATGTATAAGCTCCTAAAAGCTTTTCTTTCGCTGCCTTCATTTTTTCCATACTGTTCCCATGGAGCAAGGCAAGAACATCTCCTTTTTTTGCATAATCTCCTACCTTCTTTTTCATCAGGATTCCTACACTCAGATCAATTTCTGAGTCTTTCGTCTCCCTGCCACCCCCTAAAATTAATGAACAGTTTCCTACTTCTTGGCAGTGAATTTTTTCTACATATCCTTCTTCTATAGACTGTACTTCTTCTACAATGCTTGCCTCTAAAAAAAGCTCCTGATGAAAAATAGGTTCCGGGTTTCCCCCTTGAGCTTCCACAAATTGAGCAAACTTCTTCAAAGCAAGTCCTTCTTTAATAGTATGGACTAATTGTTCCCTGGCCTCTTTCAAATTAGAAGCCTTCTCCCCTAAAATGAGCATATGGGAACCTAACATATAACATAATTCCAAAAGTTCCTTAGAACCCTTTCCTTGTAATGTGTCAATAGCCTCCTTTACTTCTAAAATATTTCCCACTGCAAAACCTAAAGGCTGATCCATATCTGATATAAGGGCAACGGTTTTTCTTCCTGCATTGTTTCCAATACGAACCATCTCCCTGGCCAAGGCCTCTGCATCCGCCTCCTCTTTCATAAAAGCTCCGCTTCCTGTCTTTACATCTAAGACAATGGCATCTGCACCAGCAGCCAGTTTTTTGCTCATAATACTACTTGCAATTAAAGACATTTGATCTACTGTAGCCGTCACATCTCTTAAAGCATACAGTTTTTTATCCGCCGGGGCCAAATCCTTTGTCTGTCCCATAATAGCCATTTTCATTTCATTTACATTTTTAATGAAGGTTTCCTTTGACAAATCCGTGTTAAAGCCCTGAAAACTCTCTAATTTATCAATCGTTCCTCCTGTATGTCCAAGTCCTCTCCCACTCATTTTGGCAACAGGCACCCCTGCGGCTGCTACCATAGGAGCCAAAACAAGGGAGGTTTTATCTCCCACTCCCCCTGTGCTGTGTTTGTCTACTTTTATGCCAGAAATTTCAGACAGATCCAGTACGTCTCCGCTTTCAGCCATTGCCATTGTAAGAGCCAATGTTTCCTTTTCTTCCATTCCTTGAAAATAAATAGCCATCATCATTGCGGACATTTGATAATCAGGAATTTCTCCTTTTGTAAATTCCTTTATCATACATGTAATTTCTTCCTTAGTCAGCTCCTTCCCATCCCTTTTTTTCTTAATCAGATCATACATTCTCATTCTGAATCCATTCCTTTCTATATTTATTAAATCAAGCAATGTCTTTTGATCCATATGTCATAACATAGAGCCTTTATACTCTTTGTGACAAAACCCAGGGAAGGAAAGACTGACATCCTTCCAAAACTTCCTGATAAGTACGCTCAAAGTCTCTTGTATACCAAGGGTCGTCTATGTCCCTTGGATTAGGCGAAAAGTCCAGCATTCGGTGAAGCTTTCCCTTTGGATCTTTCCCAAAAATTCTTCTCATACTGACTATATTTCTTTCTTCCATTCCAATAATATAATCATATATTTCATAATCTTCCTTTTTGAGACGTACTGCTCTCTTCCCTTTTGTAGAAATTCCATGCTCTTTTAATTTATCCCTTGTCCCAGCATGTACCTGATTTCCTAAATCATCCGAATTCGTAGCCGCAGATGCTATAAAAAACTGCTCTCCCATCCCTTGTTTTTCTACCATATCTCTGAATACAAATTCTGCCATGGGGGAACGGCAAATATTGCCATAGCAGACGAATAAAATTTTTATCATATCTTTTATATCCCTTCATATCATAAGCCTTCAAGCCTTAATTTTTTGTGTTTTGCTCTAAGCTCACCCATTTCTTTATAAATCTGTGCAAATTTATGGGCAAGTGGTGTAGTAAGTTGGTGCATTTTTTAACTTGTTTTTCGCTTTTTTTCATTCATATCGGTTTCTTTAAAGTTAACGATTTTCACCATTTGCTCCCCCACAGTCATAACTTACATATATGTAGACATTTAATGTAACACCTGCATCAGAATGTTCTATTACATATTGAAGGTTCTTGATATTCAACCCCGCATTTGCCATATTGGTACAAAAGGTATGACGGAATGCATAGGATGTGATATGGGGCAGCGGTTTATCTTGGTGCATCTTCCTATATTTCTTCATAGCCCAACGCATTTCATTTTCGATATGCAACGCTACTTTGGGCTTATTGTCCTTATCCAGCAAAAAGAAACTGCTATATCCGTCCACAATGATTTCTGTTTTCTCTCTCTTGAGGTGGGCAAGGATATTTTTAGACTTTGAAAAACTTCATCCGTCGTAGGAATATAGCGTCAGCCACATTCTGTCTTGGTTTTCTCGACATAATACTTTCCGCCTCGTTCCTGGACAAGCTGGTGGTCTACCCAGATTCTTTGGTTTTCAAAATCCAAATCGCTCTTTGTCAAGCCACAAAACTCACTGACACGTATACCCGTTCCCAGCAACACCACAAATTCATCATAATATTTTGTGTAAATTTTATCCTCCTAGATAAAGTTTATCCAAAACTCCTGCTGTTTGTCTGTCATGGCAATTCGCTTTTGCGAATCGTTTGGAACAACGTCTACCAACTTGGAATCAAAGGGATTTCTGCGGATAATGTCCTCATTATATGCCATTCGAAAGGCTGGCTTGACAACTCCCCAGACACTTGGGATTGTGCTGTATCCTTTGCCATCAATATGAATCTTCATAATCCACTGCTTTGCGTCTGATACTTTTATATCCCCTATCTGACAATAACCGAAATTTTCTTTCTTGACTAAATTAAATTCAGCACAAAATTGCAGCCTACTTCTGTGTTGTAGCGCACACCCTGTTTCAAGCTGATGTATCGCTCTCAAAGGGCAACTGCGGTTATCTTTTTGGCATTATAGTCAATCCCGTCATCAAGCAGCTTCTGGATTGCTTTTTCTTTTTCCCGCAGTTCTTTCAAATCAGAGGAGTAAATGGTCTGCCTTTTCCCACGGATATCTGTATGCCAATATTGATAAATCCAGTCTTTTCGCTTCTCGGACATTGTCAAACTTTTTTCCGTGATGGAAAGAGCCTTGATATGACACATTCATTGTATCATATCAAGACTGATTTTTACATCACTAAATTTTCAGATAGAATATTCTTGTTCAATATACAGGTCGAACAGTCGGCATTTGATTAACCGTCTATTATTTACCCATAAGACAAAACGGCAATTCCTATCGTTGATAAGGTCACGCAGCTGGACCTATGCCCATACTTTGGACACAAAAAGTTGAAAGGTTATGCTGATTTTTTTCATTCATCCTCCTTCTGCTGTGGTGTTTTATAGCCGATAGCACTATGAATCCTTTTGCGGTTATACCTTCCTTCTATATATTCAAAGATTGCCCTCCGGGCCTCTCTAAAATCCTGATAGGTGTGAAGATAAATTTCTTCCTTTTTCAATACAGAATGGAAAGATTCTATACAAGCATTATCCTAGGGGTTTCCTTTACGGCTGAATGATTGGAGCATCCCTTGGCTGCTCAGCAAAACCTCAAACGCCTGGCTCATGTACTGGCTTCCCAGATCACTCTGGACAATAATCCCCAGTGTATCCCTGTCATTCAGGCAGGCATTCTTTACTGCCTCTACTGCCCGTTCCGTCGTCATAGACATTCCATAGGCATATCCGATAATCCTGCGGCTGTACAAATCCATCCCGCAAGCCAGATAAGTCCATCCTTCTTTCTGTATATGGATGTAGGTGATATCTGTACACCATTTCTGGATAGATGGTTTCCGCTTCAAAATCACCATTGAGGGTATTTACCTTATCATCAGGAACGACCCCTTGGATTGCATGGTGGTTATATTGTTTTGCCACTACAGACCTAAGCCCTTGTTCTGCCATATGCCTCTGCACACGTTGTATGCTTGCAGGGAATCCCACTGTCATTGAGAATGTGGCATATCTTGATTGCTCCATACCTGTGCCTGGAATCATCATCAGCCTGTTTTCCTTTCCTGCCAAACGCTTCAGATTTCCTCTGCCTGTTTGAGAGTACACCAGCCAGAGCCTTGTAATAGGTGCTCCTTTGGAATTTCAGAGTGCTGCAAAGTTGGGATACGGTATATTGGTTTCGGTTGTTTTGGATAAAAGGCACAATCTGGGCGATTGTTCTTTTGCGAATAGGGCGGTTGCTGGTTTTCCTTTTGTCATGCTTTGTACTCCGATTTACGCCCTATTCACGTTCCAGTTGTGGATACGAGGTTTCTCCTGCATGGTACCGTTCTACCATCTGCTTCTTAAATTCCGGGGTGTAAGATTTTTGGTTTTTTGCCATGCGGAACTTCTCCTTTGCTCTTTCACTTGATTTCTTGTCTATACTTATATACTAACACCAAACATCCGCTCTCACCTCGAACAACAAAAGAGAGCCGACTTCTCGACTCTCCGCAAAATCATATTTGATAAGTTTTATTCTACACCGCCATTCTTCCCGCAGTATATCTGAATTGCCTTATCCACAAACTCTGCCGTTCCCCCACCACCGCATTCATCAATATTCTTGGTAAAATCACCGTCGCCGGAATACATCTTTCCCAGACCACTCAAAATCCTATCAGAACAAGTGTACAGGTTCTCCGTGATGAAATCCTGTATCCTTTTTACAATATCCTGTGCCTCAGCTGATGCAGGATCCGTATCCTTTATCTCGCCTGCCTCTTTAAAGAGCAGCATGAACCGATCAGCCAGAAGATTATCCTCCTCTTTGGTACGACCCTTTGTTTTCTCCTGCATCTCTTTGTATTCCGGCGTGTTCCCATACAGCTCTTTTGCCTGTCTGGAATACTCATCCAATTTACTTCGATCAAAAGCCTTGAAATCCATATGCTTCACTCCTAACAATTTTATTCCAAGCGCAAAATCCATCAGATTTTCAATATGCTCCTTCTTCAGCTTAAGCAGTTCTATCTGCTGCTCTAATGCTTTGCCCCTGTCGAAATCTGGGCTGTTGATAATTGTCTTGATATCTTTCAGGGGAAATTCCAATTCACGGAACAATAAAATGTGCTGCAGGCGTTCCAGATCCGCATCGTCATACAGTCTGTATCCCGCATCGGTGTATCCCG
>CANOLZ010000070.1 GCA_947567075.1 uncultured bacterium | reverse complement strand
TTTTCCGACCATTTTTTTCCAATGATTGTTAGATTCTTGAAAATCAACAGTCTCATCATACTTTACTTTTTTCTTTCCAAACTTCATTTAAGTTCTCCCTTTATCTCTTTTTGTCAAAAAACAACAAGAAAACAACTGCTGCTCCTATTGTTGCTGCAATAATAATCCCTGCAAAGGTCAATACTGGAATTCCTTTCATTCCCACCATCATCCTTTCTTTTTTATTTTGGAACATTATGTTTTTCATTTAATTGTTTAATTTGATCAATGAGACTCAAGCCATTTTGCACTAAATAATCATCTTTTGGGGTAAAGCCAATCTCTACCAAATCTCTCATTTTCACAAGTACCCGCAAAAAAATTTCATGCTGCACTCCTTCATCCCAACGGACTGCCTTGGACATCCCTTCTGTAATATATTTGCTAAAAATGGATTGTAAAATATGAAAATCCTCTATTTTTGCCTTTTCAATGGCATCCCATTCGTCCTGTACTGTCTCAATTTTACGTCTCCTTAAATCATAAAAATAGTTTTTCACCATTAATTTAGACTTTTTTGCTTCCTTAACAAGACTTAGCAAAACACTGTCATAAATAACAAGAGGCAGACAGACTTGACCCTGGGCTCCATCATAAGGTTTTACTACACTCTGCCCTTTCTTTGAATCCAACCAGCTAATATATTTAACAAGTTTCATCACTTCCTCTCTATATTCTCGAATTATTTCGCTCTTCGTATTTTTAATATCCTCTTTCATTTCCATACCTATGCCTTTCTCATTTGAGCTTAAAAGGGAAAAGCCCAATTCATTGAATCTTTTTTTCATATTTGTATCATAAATACTTACAAGAGTGATTATAACATATGCCATTGAAAGATGCATTAAGAAAGTTCTTTTCTTCTTTCACTTTTTTGATATAATAAAAGAAAAAAGAAAGGAGAATCCCATTGAAAAATCTATTTTTAAGTATCTTTGCCTTTCTTTGTGTTGCCTGCGGCCTTCTTCTTCTCATTGCAGGAAAACCTTTATGGAGTGTATGGACCCTTGTATTCATAGGAATTCTTTCAGGGATTTTACCTATTCTGAAAATATGGAAAGAAGCCAAAATACTCAAATCTCCCCCCTCTTCTCCTTCCTTTATTAAGCTTGAGAAAACCTCCCCTCTGCCTCAGCTAAACATAGAAATTTTTTCAACCTATAAGCCAAATTCCAAGACAACGGAAGCGCAAAAGGAGGAAGACTCTTCTGACAGCTCTCCAACTGGCTTACCACCAAAAGATTTTCATGAATCTTCCAAAGATTCTTATTCCTCAGATAAAAATCAATTCCACAGAAATACTGAGAAAACAAAAAATAAGCGTCATGTATCTCAAAATTTTGACAGCAATTATTTTAAACAGGAACGATTCCAATACCATACCGTTCTTAAGAAACCCCCTCCCTCTTATCCCATTGTTTTCTTTAAAGGGATAGAAAAAGAAGAAGACTTAAGAAAACGTTATCGGGAATTGTTAAAAATCTATCACCCTGATAATCAATCTGGAGATCAAGAACTTACCCAATCTATCCAAAAGGAATACGAGTATCTCCAGTCCTATTTTTCATCCCGTCACCCCTCTTCGCCTCAATAAAAAAACTCTTATAAGCTTTCAGACTGTACGAACCCTTAAAAGTTGGAGCAGATATCCAACTTTTTGGAAGTCTGTTTTTTGTTTCCAACCCAAGTTTCCTTTTCGAAATAGGAATGAAAAAATCCAATGAAAAAAATCCTCCATTTATTTCTAAATAGAGGAAGAAACTTTTGATTACTAGTATACTGATAAATCAAAGTCAAAGAGGAAGGCAAATGCCTTCCCCTTTTCTGAACTTATTTACTTGCTTTCTTTTTACTATCTGTTGCAAGAATAAATACACCTGCTCCAAGAAGTACAAAGGCAAATGCCCACTTAGGGTGAATAGGCCCTCCTGTTTTCGGAACATGATCCTTTTGTCCAAGACCGTTAACTCCTCCTGCTACTGTTCCGGCCCCTAGAGGCCCAGCAGCCAGAGAGGGGGTATATGGTATGACAGGTGTCAGACCGCTTCCAATAGAACCGCCTCCAGAAGACTGATTTCCCTGTCCTCCTGTAGAACCCCCTGTAGAAGTTCCCCCTACGCTTGAGCTAGAAGAACTACTGCTAGAATTTGAGCTGCTTCCTGCACTGGTGCTTCCTGAAGAGCTCCCTGAGGAGCTACTCCCTGAAGAACTGCTGCCTGAAGAACTACTCCCTGAGGAACTACTTCCTGATGTTACCCATGTTCCTGTTATTAAATAAGGGGAAAAGTGAGGAGCTGTAAAAGTAATGAGATTCGTCTTAGAATCCACTTGACATGGAAGTTCCTCTGTCTGCCCCTCTGTCACTGTATATACATGATAAACACTTCCAGGCTTCACAAGAGGGCTGGGCGCTGGCATTGTAATCTGGATAGCTACATTTCTGGATAGTTCTCCTTTATCCCCTCTGGGAGTATAGTATTCTAACCTTATATCAAAAGGAGTCCTTCCCGAAGCCACAATATTTCCAAATGCTGTATGCTCTATTCCATCTTCAATAATTAAATAATAAGATCCAGCAGGCACTTTGGTATTGTTAAGACCAATAGTTCTTATAGTTACCTTCTTACTATCCACTAAATTTGTCTTAGATAAAACATGGGTCTCCACCTTTGGCGTTTCTGGATACTCCTCAAAAATCTCCTCAAAAACAAGGTTTGTATTTTGGTGGCTGATTACTACGTAATTTTTTGCATGGGATCCATTTTGACCTCTTACTGTTATTTGAGGGGCATTTATATCATTTACATAGTAAATAGCATCCACTCCTATTTGTGTATCCTTTCCCAAAACAGAAATACGGTTTAGGGAAGAACACCAAAAAGCTCTGTCTCCAATACTGACCATGTTTTCTGGAATGCTTACATCCGTCAAACCGCAGCCTTCAAAAGCACTCCTTCCAATTATTTTTAAGGCATTGTTAAAACGCACGTTTCCTAAAAAGATACAATTCATAAAGGCTTCATTCCCAATTTCTGATAAGGTATTTGGAAACTCCACGCTTCTTACATCCGCTCTTCCTTTAAATGCATTGTTTCCAATCTTTCTAATTTCCACATTTTTCTCTGGTATGCTTCCAGGTATAATCCAGTTCCCGCTCACTGAAGTTCCTAGGCTTCCCACTATTGTATCATATACATTGGTTGTCTTTCTTACAATAATCTGAACATTTCCCTCTAAATCTACAGTAGTATACTGGCCGTCTCCAGGCATTTCTACCGTCTGTAAATCAGGACAATCTGCAAAAGCTCCATCTTCTATATTTGTCACAGACTCTGGAACTTTAATCTTTGTTAAACCGACACAGCCTGCAAAAGCACCCTCTTTGATTGTTGTTATATTTTGATTTGCTGGTATTTCTATCTCTCCTGTCCCTGAAGGCCATGCTACCAAGGCATACTCTGGTTTATCTGACAGCTTTTCCAATAACATCCCATCATATCCAGGAATGGTTATGTATTTATCATTTCCGCTATCAATGAGAAATGTTCTTAAATTTATGTCTCCAGCAAAGGCATATGGCTGAATATCCATAACCCTTGCAGGTATGGAAAACTGGGACAAACTGCGGCATTGTTCAAAAGCGCCTGCCCCAATAGAAGTTAAAGGCAGTCCATTCTCAAATTCTACGGTCCTTAGATTGGATTGATGGGCAAAAGCCCTTGCTCCAATTGTAAATGGATCGCTTACACTTTTTATCTTTACTGTTGTCACATTTCCTAAATCTTTCTGATTATTTTCATTATCAAATGCATACTCCCCAATTCTATTATATTTATTGTCTGGACTATCATCGCTGTACAGTTGAAGAGTGTCAACTTGAGAAAGTTGACCAACACTATTTTCTGATACGCTTACTCCTTTTAATGTATTACTCTCAATCTCAAAAATCACGTCCTCCAACGGATTGCCCCCAGCATCAAAGGCTACTGTTTTATTCAAATCAATCTGTCGGTTCTTCCTTGGAGGCTGTGGCTGCTGTACATTTTCATAGGGTACATTTGCATTGAGAACTGTAGAAGGCAAATAAAGGTTTTGGAGATCCTCTGCATCTTCAGCATCTTCCAGCTCTTCTTCATCTGTGACTTCTTCGTTGTCTACAAATTCATAGGACAAAACATTGTTGGAACTCACTGTCTGCCGGGCCTGCACCTGATCAATGGGCAGCGTCATAATGACCAAGGATAATATAATCAAACTCACACCAAAAAGATTCTTTGTTCTTTTCCATTTCATTTTCATGCGTCCCTCACTTCTTTACTGTTTTCTTTCTCTATTTTACGAGCCACCACTACAAATCTCCCATCTTCCTCTTCATAATCACAGGTAGATAAAGTAATGAACGTATCTCCATACTTTGCTTCTATGCCAGTATCATATAAAGAAAGTGATTTCACGTTGCTTAAAAAGTATTGGAACTCCTCTTCTGTCTTTGCATTGACAAATTGATAATATTTAAACACGTTTTCTTCCTGTCCATAGACTCTAGACGGAAATACAGCCATTACTTCATACTGCCCCTCCTCGTAAATAGTATCAAATTCAATGATTTTATGTTCCTCCCAGTACTTTTTATTTTTATAGTCCTGAAGCCTGCCAAACATCTCACCTGTCTTCATATGATGTCCATAAATAATCATATTTGTGTTGTGCTTGGCCAAGTCCGTCTCTTTATTTAGAAAAGGAAGTCCATTTAGATCGTCCTTTTTCTTAAAATTTCTGTTTAAATAATATTCTTCCTCTCCTGGGGTAAGCATTACTGGGTAATCAATAACCGTACCTTCGATTTTAATCCATCCTGCCAAATCCTTATTCTCCATATATAGATTGTTATACTTTGTCAGAACTTCCAAATTGTCTTTCTTACCAGCTTCTATAACCCCTTTTGGAATTCCTGGATCAACAGCTTCTAATACCGTTTTTCCACCATCTACTGAGGAAGCGTTCATCTGCAGTTCACTACGTGCAACAGACTCTGACAGTTCCTTCAGAGCCTGGGTGCTTTTGTATTCTGATAAATAATAATATGCAAAATAGGAAGAACTTGCCAAAACAGTGACCACGCAGCAGGCAGCGATAGCTGCTTTTGTTTTTCTTATCATAACCCTTCCTACGCTTTTTTCCTTTGCCTGATGTTTCACCTCATCAAAACGGTTCAAAAACTGGGTGATCAAAAAATCCGTAAATCTTTGTCCAACAATGGATTCAAAAATAATTCTTCTGTCCCTGACAGCATTATATAGCTCCAATGCTGTTTTTGGATTTTCCACATCAGAACACTTTAAAATCTTCTGAATCTTTCCCATATCTCTTAAGCCAGCTCTATATTCTTCCCTTGTATGAAATTTATAATTTCCTATTTCCCACTGTGCCACTTCATCCAACTCCTGTTTCTTGAAATGAAAAATTTTGTAATTATTTTTATTATAACAAAGTAATCTCTCAGAATCAACGAAAAAAAATCAAAATATCTTATTTTATGTAAAGTAGTATACTGGTTGATTTTCAAAATATTCCCTTTTCTTATCTTATTTCTTTTATTGCTCTAATATGAATTTTTTCTATCTTCATTTTCTCTTCATTTTCTCTTCAGAATATCTTAAATTGTTCCTGGATTTGTCCTTTGTTATAATAACAAATAACATATAGTAAGAACTGAAAAATGGAGGATACTATGAAAAAACTATATCAAGCCCTCTTCATTGGACTTTTTACAACCGTCTTTATAGCTTGTGGGCAGGAAAAATCTCCTTCTTCCTCTGAAAAATCCTTATCCTTAGAGGAAACAGAAAATATAACAAATACAAAAGACAGTCTCCCCTCTCCTTCTCAAAACGTCCTTTCCTCTTCCCAAGCTTCTATCATCCAGTTAGAAGAGCCATCTGTTACACCAGGCCAGCTTGTCCTTAGCGATATTACAGCAACTGTTGAAATGGATAACCAAAGCGCCATCTATACAGACTCCCAAGGGGAAATTGTTTTATCCGCCGAGTTAAACTATCCAAAAATTACTGTTCCCAACAATCCAGAGGCAACTAAAGCGATTGAAGATGCTTTAGCTCCTTTAAAAGAAGAAGATAGTAAATGGATACGTCAATGTACTTATGATCCTACTTATGAAATTCCAAAGGGAGCTGGGTGGATTTATGAATACAAACGTACTTACGAAGTCAAAAGGGATAAGAATGGCATTTTATCCATTGTGCTTTCTGGATCTTGGGCATGGCAAGGTAACAGTCCTACCTTATTTGCAACAGCTTTTAACTTTGACCTAAAAACAGGAAAAAACCTTTCTTTAAAAGACATTGCAAAGGATCCTGCCTCTCTCCAAGATCACAGTATTTCCCTTATTTTACAGCAAATTGAGGGAAGCAAGGATCGGGAGAAATTCCGTGACAATTATAAGGATGCTGTATGTATTTGGGACGATGGTCAATGGTATATAAAGGATGATGCTCTTGTCATTATTTTTGGCCCCTATATGATAGCATCCTATGATTATGGAATTCCGGAATTCCCCATCCCCTATAGGGAATTAGAATACTTTTTTTAAAAAAATTCATTATAAAAGGACAAAAAAAGTGTGCATAGATATGCACACTTTTTTACAGGGGATGTAGGAATCGAACCCACAATGATGGTTTTGGAGACCACTGTTATACCGTTTAACTAATCCCCTACTCCTGTATTTTTAGTTTCTTAGAATACCTTGTTATTTATACCATAGTTTCCCTTCCCTGTCAAGATTCTTTTTCCTCTCTTTTGTCATATAATGTCCATGGCGTCCTTTACAGATTTTACCCCAATAAGATGAATTCCCTCTATTTCCCTTGCTTGGGATAATGCTCCTTCTGGAAGTATACATGTTTTAAATCCTAATTTTTTTGCCTCCATCACTCTGCTTTTTGCCATATTCACTCCTCGCACTTCCCCACTTAATCCTACTTCCCCAAAGGCTATGCTCCCCTCATCAATACTTCTATTTTTATGGCTGCTTACAATAGCCATACAAATCGCCAAATCAATGGCTGGCTCTACAATGCGGATTCCCCCTGCCACATTTACATAAGCATCGCATCCTGCAATTTGCAGCCCTAATCTTTTTTCTAAAACAGCTATTAGAAGATTCAGCCTGTTAAAATCTGTTCCTGCTGCCTGGCGTCTTGGCAATTGAAAGTAACTTTGGCAGACAAGAGCCTGTATTTCCACCAATACAGGCCTTGTCCCCTCTATGGAGCAGGAAACAACAGAACCAGAGGCTCCTTTTGGTTTTCCATTTAGCATATACTCCGAAGGATTTTTTACTTCTTTTAATCCATTATCCCTCATTTCAAATACACCAATTTCATTTGTAGAACCAAACCTATTTTTCACTCCCCGTAAAATGCGGTATGGCGCCTGATGCTCGCCTTCAAAGTAAAGTACGGTATCAACCATGTGTTCCAACACCCTGGGACCTGCCATTGTCCCCTCCTTTGTCACATGACCTACAATAAATATTGTAATTCCCATTCCCTTTGCTATTTTTAAAAATGCAGAGGTAGCCTCTCTCACCTGGGAAACACTCCCTGGTGCAGAAGATATTTCTTCATGGAACATAGTCTGAATAGAATCAATAACAACTACATGAGGTTTGGTCTTCCTAATAGCCTCTTCCACCAAATCTATATTTGTCTCACACAAAAGCCAGAAATCCTCTGTGAACGGCCCAATGCGATTTGCTCTCATCTTTATCTGCTTTAAAGATTCCTCTCCTGAAATGTACAACACCTTTTGTTGTTTTAAAGAAAGTTCTCTACATATTTGAAGTAAAAGAGTGGATTTTCCAATTCCCGGATCTCCTCCTACTAAAAGGAAAGATCCAGGTACAAGCCCTCCTCCTAAAACTCTGTCAAATTCATGAAAGGAAGTTTCTATCCTTTCATCCTCATCCATGGCTATACTTGATAAGCTTAGAGGAGACTTTGTTTCCTCTAAACCCCTTTGTGCTGATTTTCCTTTTATAACCGTCTCCTCCACAAAGGTATTCCACTCCCTGCACCCTGGACATTGTCCAAGCCATCTCCTTGACTCATGACCACAGTTTTGGCAATAAAACATGCTCATTGTCTTTCCCTTTGCCATATACCTTTCCATCCTCTCTCTATCCTATATTTTTCTATAAAAGCTCCAAAATTCTACTATTTGAGATAAGAAAACCGGTATTATTATGATATAATACCGGTTTTTTTCCTCTATTCTATATAAGGCTTATTATCCTTACTTTAAAATCGCAACCTGTACTTCTCCTTCTTTCTCCAGCTCTACACTAACGCTTAATTTTCCTCCAAGATTTGTTTTCATCTTGCCAGCACTGTGACCTGCCACCAGTACTTCATACTCTGTCTCGTCTTCCAGTTCTAATGTAATTTGGGCATCTTCTGCCCCCTCTACCCTAAATTCTATTTTCTCTTCAGACATGGAAAAATGGCTGACACTTGTTCCTGGAACAGATTCATAAATAAACTTACCATTCCTCTCCAGCTTTGTCATTTTCTTATAGGTTTTTACCTTATATAAGTCTCCATTGCATTCAAAATCTTCAAGTTTTGCCTTCTCATTCAAAGAATGGTTTCCAAAACTAATGCTTCCATTGGGCTCCTTGCGGATTAGTTCTTTTATTACTGACATTTTGCCTTATCCTCCTAATATCTGTCTTACCTGTATTTGGATAGGCAGCCTTTCTGCCTCTCAAACAAATACACTGTCTTGCAAGTATTATAATATAATCTGTCACATTTTGCTAGTTATTTCACTGTAAACTTCAATTCTTTTTTCCCCATTCCAGCTGTTACCTCGTCTCCTGGTTTCACTCTTTTATTTAATATTTCCTCTGTCAGAGGATCTTCTAAAAGATTTTGAACTGCACGTCTTAGAGGCCTTGCACCGTATTTCGAATCTGTTCCCTTTTCTACAATATATTCTTTCACATTTTCCGTAACATGGAGATGAATGTCCATCTGTTCCTTTGCCCTTTGGATCAATCCTTTGACCAGTAAGGTGACAATCTGCTTCATATTCCCTTTATTTAAAGCATGGAAGACTAAAATTTCATCAATACGGTTAATAAATTCTGGCTTGAATATTTGCTTTACTTCTTCCATCACTCCTGACTTCATTTTTTCGTAGTCCTGCTTTTCATCTTCTATCAAGGTAAATCCTAATTTTTTTGGATCAATAATTCTGCTGGCCCCTGCATTGGATGTCATAATGACTACTGTATTTTTAAAACTCACTTTACGCCCTTGGGCATCTGTCATGTGCCCATCATCTAATACCTGTAAGAGAACATTAAATACATCTGGATGAGCCTTCTCCACCTCATCAAACAAAATCACAGAATATGGATTTCTCCGTATTTTTTCGCTTAGTTGTCCTCCCTCGTCAAATCCCACATATCCTGGAGGAGAACCTATCATTTTAGAGACGGAATGTTTTTCCATATATTCTGACATATCCACTCGTATAAGAGCGTCCTCGGTTCCAAATAAAGCTTCTGCCAGAGCCTTACTTAGCTCTGTCTTTCCAACACCAGTAGGACCAAGGAAGAGGAAGGAACCAATGGGCCTTTTTGGATCCTTTAACCCAACCCTTCCTCTTTTAATTGCTTTGGACAATACATTTACTGCTTCGTCCTGTCCAATGACCCTTTTCTTAAGGGTACTTTCTAAACGCAATAATTTAGCGCTTTCTTCCTCTGCTAAACGTTGTACGGGAATTTTTGTCCACATGGAAACAACATCAGCAATATCTCCTGCTGTTACTTCTAACTTTTTTGCTGCCAGCCTTTTTTGGTTTCTCTCTTTTAGTTTCTCATACTTTTCCTGCAATTCTTTTAATTCTCTTTTCTTTTCCCCCGCAGCAATGAAGTCCTCCTTTTGCATAGACTCTTCCAATTCATTTTTCGTCTCTTCCATTTGTATTTCCAGCTCTTTCACTGCCTCAGGCACTTTCATATGGCTAAGGCGGACTTTAGAAGAAGCCTCATCAATTAAATCAATAGCCTTATCTGGCAAAAAACGGTCATTGATATATCTGGCTGATAATTCTACTGCCTCCAAAAGAGCTTCCTGGGTGATCTGAAGCCCATGATGCTTTTCATAGCTGTCTTTAATACCTTGCAGGATTTCCAAGGCCTCCTCCTTTGTAGGCTCCTCCACAGTCACTGGTTGGAAACGCCTCTCCAGAGCAGCATCTTTTTCAATATACTTGCGGTATTCATCTAAAGTGGTTGCTCCTATTAACTGTACTTCTCCCCTTGCCAGGGAAGGTTTTAATATATTGGATGCATCAATAGCACCCTCTGCCCCTCCAGCGCCAATAATCGTATGGAGCTCATCCAAAAAAAGTAAGACATTTCTATCATCTATTACTTCTTTAATGACCCGCTTAATTCTCTCTTCAAATTCTCCTCTGTATTTGCTTCCTGCCACCATACCTGATAAATCTAAGGTGACGACTCTTTTTCCCTGAACAGTAGGAGGGACGCTTCCCTCCACAATTCTCCTTGCTAACCCTTCAGCAATAGCTGTTTTTCCTACCCCTGGCTCCCCAATAAGACATGGATTATTCTTTGTTCTTCTGCTTAATATTTGAATGACCCGAGTCATTTCCCTCTCCCTTCCTATAATCATGTCTAGTTTTCCTTCTGCAGCCAAGGCTGTTAAATCCCTGCTAAACTGATTTAAGGTAGGAGTCCTTTCTTTCTTTTTTTTAAAAGGCTTTCCATTTTGAAATTCTTCTTTATATAAATTTCCGTCTTCTCCCATGGCAACTAATGTATCCACATAAACTTTCTGAATATTAATTCCAATTGTGTTAAGAAGTCTGGCGCCTACGCAGTCTGTCTCTTTTACTAATGCCAGCAGAAGATGTTCTGTGCCAATTGTTTTTGAACGAAATCTCTCTGCCTCTTTTTTTGCACTTTTTAAAACTCCCTCCGTTCTAGGAGTATACCCGTCTCTCTCCTCTACTCCAACTGGAGAAGCAGGAGCAATCAGTTGTTTTATCAGCTCTAAAAGTTTTTCCTCCTGTACGTGATTGCCACTTAAAACTTTTGCCCCTACTCCAGTCCCTTCCTTTAATAACCCCAGGAGCAAATGTTCTGTCCCCACATAACCATGTTGTAAATCTTTTGCATACTTTCTCGCAAGTGAAAGAGCTTTTGTGGCCTTTGCAGTGTAATGTATTTCCATTCTCCTACCTCACTTATATTTTAATATTCCTGGTACTCATTATAGATCTCATCAATTAAGTCGTGTACTTCCTTACGAGATATTTTTTTTAAACTTCCCTTTGCCAGTAATACGTTCAATTCCCTACGCATTTCTTCCAATGCATGAATTTTATCAATATCAATGGCAATGACTGCACCCCTTCTTCTGTCTACTTTTACAAATCCCTCCTGCTTTAATACTGTATATGCCTTATTTACTGTGTGCATATTAATTCCAACATCTTCAGCTAACTGACGGACAGAGGGCAGGACGTCTCCTTCGTGGATTCTAGACGTGGCAATCCCTATAATAATCTGATTACGAAGCTGTACATAGAGTGCTTCCTCACTATTAAAATCAATCTCGATAATCATACTCATAACCCTGCCTTTCTATAAGTCTGTAAACTTTGACTGTAAGCACAATATTTGTATCCTGATCCCTTTGTCTATGGAGGGTATCCTTTTGTTATATATATTCTAGCACAATGATTTCATCTTGTCACCCCTTATATAAACTATAGCAAAGAAGGATCTGCCCTTTTTTCTCTTGGGCATGATCCTCTTTTCTCTCTCCTAATCATCCAAATTTAAATATTCAAATTCAAAATCTTCATCTAGATTTGGTTTTTTCCTCACTTTCTTTACTGGTCTTTTCTGTGGTTCTAATC